>JASHTD010000187.1 GCA_030040725.1 Candidatus Sulfotelmatobacter sp.
TTCCACGGTGAGATTGAAGTGCGGCGAAAGGAATGGGCGACATCCATCGATTACACTTTTCCGATAGGCCTTGAACGCATTGGTAAAGTCATTCAGCGGAACGCGAAAAAGCACGCGCAGGAATCTGTTCGCCAACCGATTAATGTAAAGCTTGGTCCAGGGATAGTCGATTACGCCTCCGCCGCTCATGAACCGCGAGCCGAAGATTGCATCCCAGCCCTCATTCAGAAGTCGCCAATAGCGGACGACGTCACGGCAATCATCGGACTCATCGGCCATCATGACCACGACCGCATCTCCCTGCATCACATCAAAGCCGAGGGTAACGGCGTTTCCAAATCCATGCGGGCCTTGATTCTGTACCGGATGCAAGGTAGGCACATTTGCCGTGGTCCGCTGCAGGATCTCCCAAGTCGAATCTGTGCTTCCATCGTCAACCACGACGATTTCATGAGGAACGTTCTGCAAACGCAACTCGACGTGCAGGTGCTCCACCGTCGCGGCAATGCATCCTTCTTCGTTCTGCGCCGGAATCACGACGGAAAGCAAGGCTAGCGGCTGGGCAGATTCTGGCAACTGGGGTCTTTTCACACGCCACTCCTCGCTAGCCAATCCGGATTCTGCTCGGCATGGCAAGCAATCTGACTGAGAATGGCCTCGATCGGAATCTCAGGCCGCCACCCAAAATCGGATTCTGCCTCATCATTGTCCATCACCAGCCAGGGAATGTCATAGGTCCTGGGACGGGTATCGGGCACCGGGGCGTGAGCGCCAAACCGGCCATCGCACCATTCCGTAAGCTCGGCTAAGGACATCGAATTCCGCGGCCCACCTCCAGCCGCGTAGAGCCGCCGGCCGTCACGACGTTCAGTAACGATTTGCCGATTGAGCAATACGCAAAGGTCGCGCGGATGAAGCGCATCCCGTACTTGTTTACCGGTGCCCCCGAATCCGATGTAGCGTAGGGGGCGCCGTCGCAGGTGAGCGTTTATCCAATAAGAGAAGATCCCTTGATCAGGAGTGCCAAACTGGCCCGGTCCAGCCAAAACACCACAGCGGTTGATCCATACAGGAAAATCAAACGCGTAACCGTATTCGAGAGCGATGGCCTCGGATGCAAGTTTAGTGCTGCCGTAAAGAGAAATTGGCGCCTCGGTCGAAAATTGTGTTCCGATTCCACGAGTTGTTGCTCCACTGGGTAATGGCTTCGAAGCATCCAATCGGAAAGCTTTGTCTTCATCCTTGAGGGGAATGGAGCAGAGGGCGCGGATCGAATAGACCCTGCTCGTGCTAAGCAGGATGAGGCCAGCGCGATGAGTTTTGCAGTATTCAAGCACGTTTACCAGTCCGGCAAGATTATGCTCGAAGACTTGCCGGCTACCGAATCCGGCCTGAAGGCCAGCCAACACGCTAGGGTTGGCGGCCGCATCGATCACCCAATCGGCTTTTGGTAGTCCCTCAAAATCACTGGCAGCGCGGAGATCACCATGAACGAAGGTCACGCCCAAATCGCGCAAGCACGTCCGATTTATTTCTGATCCGGGGCGCATCAAATTGTCGATGCCGCAGATCGAAAGATTCTCGTGTCTCTCCAAGAGACACTCAGCAAGCGAGCTTCCTACAAATCCGCAGATCCCGGTAATGAAAAGATTCATCTGGATTTCTCGGTCAGCCGTTCCGTCCAGCCGGTGACAATTTCGCCGATGATTGTGTCGAGGTTCTTGCTGATGTCCCATGCCGGATAGTGAGTCTTCATCTTGCGCAGGTCGCTGTAGTAGCAAATATGGTCGCCGCTGCGGTTCGCATCAACGTATCTCCACTTCATAGCGCAGCCAGTGTGCCGCTGAGCGATTTCAAAGGCTTCGTGAATGGAGCATGAGTTCTGTTTCCCACCGCCCAGATTGTAAACTTCCGCGGCTCTAGGAGCCTTTGAGAACTCGAACATGAACCTGGCAACGTCGTGCGAGTGAATGT
This sequence comes from Candidatus Sulfotelmatobacter sp., assembly GCA_030040725.1. Lineage (GTDB taxonomy): Bacteria > Acidobacteriota > Terriglobia > Terriglobales > Acidobacteriaceae > Sulfotelmatobacter. The sequence goes on from JASHTD010000187.1 coordinate 1,975, forward strand.
TGTCACGCACCTGCTTGCCTTTGTACCCATAAATTGTGTACTCGCGGCCCTCGATATTACATTTGATGAGATAGCTAAGAAAGCCATGCAGTTCGACGCCGGAGTGATTCGGGCCCGTTAGGCAACCGCCTCGGAGGCAACAGGTAGGCATGTTGAAGTAGCGGCCATATTCCTGCACCATCACATCGGCTGCCACTTTTGAAGCCCCGAACAAGGAATGTTTGCTCTGATCGATTGAAAGACTTTCAGGAATGCCGTTCTCATAAGCGGGATCGCTATAGTCCCAGCGCGAATCGAGTTCCTTAAGCGCAATTTCGTTGGGCCGATCACCATAGACTTTGTTTGTGGACATGTGTATGAACGGCGACTCGGGACAAGATTGCCGGGCTGCCTCAAGCAGATGCAGCGTGCCCAATGCGTTGGTTTCAAAGTCCAGGAATGGGATGGATGCTGCCCGGTCGTGCGAAGGCTGCGCGGCCGTATGGATGATAAGGGCAGGCCTGATTTCTTCAACGAACGGAAGCAGCTCTTCACGATTTCGGATGTCGAGCGCGCTGTGCCGGTATCCGGGTATCTGTTTCCGCAATCGTGTCAGTACCCAGCTCGTGTCGCCTTCAGGACCAAAGAACACCGCACGCAAATTGTTGTCGATACCGACGATCTGGAAACCAAGGTCTGAAAAGAAGAGGCTAACCTCTGATCCTATCAGTCCACATGAACCAGTTACGAGTGCGACCTTTTGTGCCACTTCCGCTCAACCTCACGCCTACGAAATATCAGGAAATCTACAGCGTGCCTTTCCTGCTTTTCTGATCGCTGAATGGGAGAAGAGAAAGTATATATTGATTAACAGAATGAAGGGAATTTCCATAACGCCGTAAGCACAATCCACGATTGTCGGATGTTGAAACGATTACAATTGCGGATCCTTAACCCGCGGACATTGATCCCCCGTAGAC
>JASHTD010000188.1 GCA_030040725.1 Candidatus Sulfotelmatobacter sp.
CTCACAACCTCCAGTGACGAACTTCACTGCTCCGCGCTTTGCAATGGCCTATTCTAAAGATGGCTTCGAAGGCGGTTTTTATGGCCATCGATCAAGACACTCGTTTTGAGCACGCTGTCTTTCGCGTAGCCTTCGGTATCGCCTTGCTTCTTGTTGCGGTCCGCGTAGCTTTCGCGATTGTCATCTGGTACATGCACCACAGCCACTGATTCTCCACCAGGGCCGTCCCAGGCCTTCGAAAAAGTTCTCGTACTCAGAGCGTCAGAAAATTTCAATAACCCGCATTGTGATTTGCGGCTTCACGCCGGATTAGAATACAGAGTCCCGCGCAGTTGCTTCTTTCTGGTCCGGGAGGACGCAAATGTCTTTTCGATCGGTCTTCATCGCGGTTGTAATCGCCTTTGCTCTTATCCTCGCAGCATTTCTCATCAACCGGGCGCGGCCGAAAGTGGAAACCGAGCAGCCTAACGCTGATCTCGTGCGGGCCACGGGAAAATGCGCCGAATGCCATGCCCGCACTCAGTACTCTGTCGTCCACGAGTACGAAATGAGCATGCACGCCAAAAAGGGCGTCAACTGTCTCGACTGCCATCAGCCCGCGCCTGGGCAGGACAAGAAGGACCATCACGGTTTTGTGATCTCGGCAAAGCTCACGGCAGGGAACTGCCGCAGCTGCCACGAGAACATTTATCAGCAGTTCCTCCACAGCCGTCATGCTGCGCCGGCGTGGGCCGCCATCTACGGCGAAAAAGGCCTTACTCCCGAGCAGGTAAACTTCTCCGAAACCTACCAGCCGGGAGGAACCCGCCGTCCGCCGCATCCCTTCGTGCAAGCTGAAGGAAATTCCGCCATGACCAGCGGCTGCGAGCAATGCCACAGTGTGGGCAAGCCCAATGCCGATGGCACCATCGGAACCTGCACCGCCTGCCACACGCGCCATACCAGCTCGGTGCGCATCGCGCGCTTGCCCAGCACCTGCGCGCAGTGCCACATGGGCCCCGATCATTCGCAGATCGAAATCTATGAAGAATCCAAGCACGGAATAATGTTTCAGGCGCAGGAGCGACTGCTGAATCTCGATGCGCCGCCCAAGTCTCTCACCACCCGCGATATGTTCATTCCCACCTGCGCCACTTGCCACATGAGCGGCATCAACGGTATCGGAGTCACGCACGATCCCTCCGAGCGCCTCTCTTATTACCTGGCGAACGCCATCACGGAAAAGCGGCCCAACTACGCTGCGGCACAGGCCAAAATGAAGCAGGTGTGCTTGCAATGCCACACTCCGGCGCTCATCGACCGCGTCTACGCTCAGGCGGAGCAAGTGGTGGGAGCCACCAACGACAAGGTTCGCGCCGCGCAGGACATCGTCAACGGCCTTCGCAAAGATGGCGTACTCACCGGCTCGCCATTCTCCCAGCCCATCGATTTCGTCTATTTCGACCTGTGGCACTACGATGGGCGCACCAGCAAGCACGGAGCATTCATGGGCGGCGCCGACTTCGTGCAATGGCACGGTAACTATCCCATGTTGCAGAAAACCGTCGAACTTCAATCCATGGCCGCCGAGCTCAGGAGAGCGCATGGCAAGGCTAAGTGAGCGCTGGTGGGCTCGACCTCAAATATGGGTGGAGGTGTTCGCGATCCTGAATATCGGTTTTCTCACCTTCGATATTTATCTCGCGCACTCCGTCAATCAGTTTCGCAATCAAGCCGAGTACATTCCGCTGATCTTTTCGGCCACCGCTCCGGTCGTTCTGATTCTTGCTCTCCTCGTACGCTATCGCTGGCCTGCGGTGTGGAAGGATCTCGGCTACCTTGTCGGTTGGGCCGCGGTTATCGTGGGGCTCACGGGCGTGATCCTTCATCTTGAAAGCCATTTTTTCTACGAAAGAACGCTCCGCAGCCTGACTTATTCGGCGCCGTTCGCCGCTCCCCTGGCCTACGCCGGTCTGGGATTCCTCCTCATCATGAATCGCATGGTCGATCCCGAAAGCCGCGAGTGGGCGCAGTGGGTGCTGTTGCTGGCTCTCGGAGGATTCATCGGGAACTTTGTGTTCAGCCTCGCCGATCACGCCGAAAACGGATTCTTCAATCCCTTCGAGTGGGTTCCAGTTGTGGCGAGCGCCATCGCCGTTGGTTTTCTCGCCGTGCCTCTGATCGTGCTCGTCTCCCGCAAGTACATCGACCTGTGCGCGGTAGTCTTGCTGTTGGAGTCAGTTGTGGGATTGTGGGGCTTTGTACTGCACGCCACAGCCAATCTGCGTGGGCCTTCGATTCATCCGTTCGAGAATTTTGTTTACGGAGCGCCTCCCATGGCGCCCTTGTTGTTTCCTAACTTGATGATTCTCGGCATCATCGCCTTGTGGCAGCTGCGCGGCAAAGCGGCTTGAACTAACCCACCCCCGAGCGCCGGGGAAATTCACTCCGCTCAAGCGCCATATCCCTCATTTTCAGCAGATTGCGCGGCACCCTCCGATGGCAGGATAGATTCTAAGTGATTGATAATAAAGACTCATTCTGGTGTCTATACTCTCTACCCCTTTGGCCACGATCGTGCCTTTCTTAAGAGTGATCTACGGAGGCGAGCCCTTGGAACCGTCGCTCATGGTCATCGGCGTGAACTTTCGAACAGCCCCCGTGGCTGTTCGTGAGCGCTTCTGGATCCCCGAAGACCGGCGTGCCGAAACCCTGAAGTCTCTGCTACGGGCAGAAGGGATCGATGAAGTAATTCTCGTCGCCACCTGCAATCGCACGGAGTTTCTGGTGTGGGCCAACGATCTCACGCTGGCGGCAAACTCCATCATGCGCTTCCTGAGCAGTGAGTACGGTCTGAAGCTTTGCGAGTGGCAGCACTTTTACCGGCTCCTGGATGACACCGCCCTCCTCCACATTTTCCGCGTCGCCTCCAGCCTCGATTCCATGGTGCTCGGCGAACCGCAGATCGTCTCGCAGATCAAGCAGGCCTGGAAGCTGGCACAGGAAGCCGGCGCAACCGGGCGTTGCCTCGATACGGTCATGCAGAAAGCGCTCAGCGCGTCGAAGCGCGTTCGCAGTGAAACCGCGATCGGGAAATCACCGGTCTCCGTTCCCTACGCAGCCGTCGAACTCACCCGCAAGGTTTGCGGATCGCTCGATGGCAAACACGTTGTCTTGCTCGGCGCAGGCAAAATGGGAGAACTCTCGGCTCGCGGGTTGCTTAATCATGGCGCAGGTTCAGTTCGAGTGATCAGCCGGACTTTTGAACACGCGGCAGATCTGGCTGCAAAGCTGGGAGGAACCGCGGTCCCGTTCGAAGAGCGTTGGGAGCATCTGAAGCGAGCCGATGTGATCATCAGCTCGACCTCTTCGCCTCAGACTGTTCTCAGTCGGAACGAGGCCGAAATTATGGTTCGCGGCCGCAAGGAGCCGCTGGTAATCGTCGACATCGCCCTCCCGCGCGACATCGAGCCCGAAGTTCGAACCATCAAGGGCGTTTTCCTCTACGATCTCGACGATCTTGAGGACGTCATCGATCACAATGCCGCCGAGCGCGAAGCCGCCGCCGATGACGCTGAAAAAATCTTGCGCACCGAAGTCCACGAATTTCGCTGTACTTTGGCGTTGCAGCGCGTGGTGCCGACCATCGCCGCCTTGCGCCGCCGCCTCGATGAGATTTGCCGGCAAGAATTGGACTCCTACCGCCAGGAAAATGGGCCGTTCAC
>JASHTD010000189.1 GCA_030040725.1 Candidatus Sulfotelmatobacter sp.
GCCAGATCGCTTCGCGCTCGAGCGGGTAACCACCATGCAGCAGAACGAAAGTGGTTGAAAGATAACGTGGATCGCGCAACACGCTTTCGAAGTTCATCACATTGCTTTGTGAAAAATTGAAATAATCGCCGATGGCCGCTGCCGTGTGAATGTGTACGGGAAGGCTGAGTTTTCCGCCCTCGACCACGAGATAGCGAAAGATGTAATCCTGAAAAGTGCGGTATTCCTTTTCCGTGGGAATGCCTCCGGAAACAAATCGCGCATAAATATCTTCCGCCTGATCGCGTCTGGGATCGGAGAAAGTTGTCGGACGGAAGTAGGCGACTTCGAACTTCATAGCGATGCCGCCTTTTTGCTTGTTGTCCTGCAAAGTGCGGTCGATGAAGGCCAGGTAGTCCTCGAACTTGGCTGGAAGCTTGCTCACATTTTCCTGCTGCATCCAGCGATGCAGCATTTTTTCCTGCAGTGGAATGTAAATCCCTTCGTCAGGATTGCGCGCAGATTCACGTTCGTTGTTGAACGGCCACATAAAAGAGTCGACGAAGAACACCCAGGGGAAACGCTTGGGGTCGAGATAATCCGCCATCATGGCGCGGTTGGCCGCAGAGCTTTCGGTATTGATCTTGTCTAAGATCATGTCGAAGTAGGCAGTGCCGGGATATTGTTTCCTCAACTCGGCTTTCTTTGCTACTAGCCACTTGGCGTGTTCGGGCGACAAATCTGTATAGGGATATCCGAACAGCGCTTTGGCCGCGGCAATCAGTTCAGGATTATCAGCACGGGTGCGCACCGCTTCGCTGAAATCCGGCGGGGCGGCCATGGCGTCGACATCGGGATCGTCAGAAAAGCCGGGATGCGCGTGGTGATCGAACGCAGGAATTTTTTCAATCTGCGGAAGGAGGCGCAGGTAAATCTGTTGAACGTCGGGACCGGGCAGCGGGCGAGCCTGCCCGGCGGCGACACCGGCAACGCCCGTTAGCGCGACAGCCAGCAACAGAATGTTTCTCATGAGCGTGCTCCCTCAACCCCTACGGCTTTTTATTTACTGGCTAGAGTTCCCTGCCATGCGACCGAAACTTTAGCCATTCGCTCGGCAGCCTCGCGCAGATTTGCAACCGATGAAGCGAACGAGAACCGCACGAAATCCCTGCCGGATGGTCCGAAGGCAGCTCCGGGAATGGCGGCGACGCCTGCATCGTCGAGCAGAATCCGGCAAATTTCTTCCGCGCTCATGCCGGTACTGCGAATATCGACCCAGGCGTAAAACGCGCCTTCGGGCGCCTGACAACGGAAGCCGGCGATTCCGTTCAGATCGCGAACAAACAGTTCTCTTCGCCGGGCGAACTCGGCAACCATTTGTAGCGTGCTGCCTTCACGATCTTTCAAAGCATCGATCGCCGCATATTGGGTAAATTCGGCAACGCAGGTGTAAGTGTTCACAGCCATCATCGCGAGCGCGGGTGTGACTTCCGGCGGGCAAACTGTATAGCCGAGGCGCCAGCCGGTCATAGCAAAACTTTTTGAGAAGCCGTCGATGATCAGCGCGCGTTCGGCCATGCCGGGATAGCGGAGCATCGAGAGGTATTCACCGCCATAAATAATCCGCGCGTAAATTTCGTCGGAGAGCACCCAAAGATCGTGCTTCACGGCAAGCTCAGCCAGACCGGCCTGAACTCCGTCGGTGTACACCGTTCCAGTGGGATTGCCCGGGCTGTTGAGAATGATCATGCGAGTGCGGCGGGTGATCTTGGCGGCGACTTCCGACAGGTCAGGTTGAAAGTTGTTACGCGAGGCGAGCTCGAAGGGCACGGGGACAGCCCCAAGCCCGAGCGTAATCGAAGGATAGCCAGGAAATCCGGGATCGGGATACAAGACTTCGTCACCCGGCTCGAGCAGGGCCATCATGGCGAAAAACAGCGCTGCCTTGCAGCCGGGAGCGATGACAATGTTCGCGGCGGAAACCTTGATCTTACGAGTCCGCGCCAGGTATGCGGCGATTTCGTCGCGCAGAGCCGGCACTCCGATGACCGCGCAATAACGGTCCTTGCCTTCACGAAGGGCTTTCGCGGCGGATTCAATCACCGATGGGCCAGCGTGAAAGTCGGGCTCACCCAGCTCCAGATGAATGATCGGCCTGCCTTGTGCTTCCAGCTCTTTGGCGCGCGCGAAAACCGAGAGCGCGCCCTCGCCGCTCATGACTGACATCCGAGATGCAATCGTTCGCATGAATTCTCCGAAATATTAAACCGGGGTTATAGACCCTTGTACATGCCACCGTCGACTAAAACAGTTTGTCCGGTGATGTAAGAAGCACGCTGCGAAGCCAGCCAAACGATAGTTTCCGCAAGTTCGCGAGGTTCGCCCAGGCGCTTCAACGGAGTATCTGCGGCCCAGCGATCGAAGAACTCCTGCTCCGACTTGCCAGAGGACGCAGCCCCCGCGCGCGCGAGTTCCTTCAATCGATCAGTCGCGGTGAAACCAGGACCTACATTGTTCACCAGAATTCCATCTTTTCCGAACTCATTGGCCAGACTTTTGACCAAGCCGACCACGGCGGCGCGGACGGCGTTCGACAGAACGAGATCGGCAACCGGCTGCTTAGTGGTGATCGAAGTGATGGTGATGATGCGTCCCCACTTCTTTTTCTGCATGTGAGGAATAACTTCGCGCGCGAAATAGACCGTGCTGAGAAAATTCGCTGCCAGGGCGCGTTGCCAATCTTCGAGGCTGGCGGCGAGAAATCCCTTGGCGGGAGGGCCACCGGCATTAGTGACACAAATATCCACGCTGCCGAACTGTGCGGCGACTGCGGCCACGAACCGCGTTACGGCGGCCGCGTCGGTAACATCGAAAGGTTCTGCAAGAACTTCAACGTTGTATTGTTCTCTGATTCGATCGGCGGCGGACTGCAGGGTTTGCGGGTTGCGGGCACACATGGCGACGCGGCATCCTTCTGCGGCGAATGCCTCGGCCGTGGCCTTGCCGATTCCCTGACTGGAAGCCGCAACCAGCGCCACGCGATCTTTTATGCCGAGATTCATGAAGCAGGAATTATAAATGTTTGCTGAGGGGAATCGCGTAGGGTGAGTTCGGGCGGCTCACCCTGAATGCTTGAGCCGATGACATACCGCATGAGATTCCTCGTCCCGCTGGTGAAACCGCGGGACCTCGGAATGACGCCAGATGAATATTGGTGTATGCAGTTTACTGCCAGTAAATCGGCGGCGCTTGCGTGAGTGTGCGACGGCAATTAATCTGGAATGCTCAGTTTGAAGCATCAGAGGTTCACATGACACGGCAGAGCCATTCGGAAACCAATGCTGTCCGTGGCGCAAGGGATCTGGAAAAGCGCAACGGTCCGCTCGCCACGCCGATCTATCAGACATCAACATTTGAAGTGGTCGATAACGAAGAGCAGCTGCGTGTCACGCCGACCGATCACTTCTATACGCGCTACGGCAATCCCACGAATACGGTTGCGGAAAAAACGATTGCGGCGCTCGAAGGGATGGATGCCGCGCTGACTTTTGCGTCCGGCATGGGCGCCATTACGACCACGATTATGGCGCTGCTCAAGAGCGGCGATCACGTGGTTGCGCAGCGTGACATCTACGGCGGAGCGAATAAATTTCTGGCGCAGTGGCTGCCGAAAATGGGAATCGAAACGACCTTTGTCGATACGACGCGGTACGAGCAACACGAGCGCGCGATCAGGCCGAATACGAAGCTCCTCTATCTGGAATCGCCTACCAATCCCACTTTGCGGGTAATCGATTTTAAAAGGGTCGCATCGCTGGCCAAGCAGCGCGGGGTTCTCAGCATGATCGACTCGACTTTTGGCACGCCGATTAATCAGCATCCCGCCGAATACGGCATCGATCTGGTGATGCATTCGGGTACGAAATATCTCGCTGGCCATTCGGACTTGATCTGCGGAGTGATCGCGGCGCAGCAGGAGTTGATCGATCAGATCTGGGCCACGCGAACGACGTTGGGCAATTGCATGGACCCGCACGCCTCGTGGGTCTTGATTCGCGGAATGAAAACTCTGCCGGTGCGAGTGGCGCGGCAAAACGAAAATGCGCAGCGCGTAGCGGAGTTTCTGTCGGAGCACGCCAAAGTGCGCAGCGTGAATTATCCGTTCTTGAAGAGCCATCCACAGCACGACGTGGCGCGGCGGCAGATGAGCGGAGGCGGAGGGATGGTCAGCTTTGAGGTTGAAGGCACGGGCGAGGACGCGCGGCGCGTCAGCGAAGCGATGCGACTGTTCACGCTCGCTCCGAGCCTGGGCAGTGTGGAATCGCTGGTTTCGATTCCAGTGCTGACGTCGCATGCCATGATCTCGGCGGAAGATCGCGCCAGGATGGGCGTCACAGAGCAACTGATCCGGCTGTCGGTGGGAATTGAAAATGTCGAAGATCTGATTGCCGACCTGGATCACGCGCTGCAAGCGGTTGCGTCGCCGCAGAAAGTGACGGTGGGATAGGCCTGCGTCAGGCCTTTCGTTTTAGGAGTGCACATTCGAGCCGCAATCCCGGCCCTTCGGGCCGGGATTTGTTTTTGTAACTCAGTCCAGACCTAAATCAGAATGTGAATCGCGCGCCAAACTGGAATTGCCTCGGCGTATTGATCGTGTTTGTGATCAGTCCGAAGGGAAGACTCTGCTGAACCGCCTGGACAATAGTCGGCACGCTTGGTTGTCCGTATTGCGGCGTGTTGGTGATGTTGTAGGAGGAGACGTCGAAGCGCAGTGCTCTGGTTTCTCCAAGGGCGAACGTCTTATAAATCGACAGATCCAAATCGCGCGCTCCCCGCGTGCGAACGTTATCCAGATAGGCGGGTGCGGTTCCGGGAATGAAGGGATTCCCTGCGCCGCCAGCCTCCGTGCCGGGTATGGCGAAACATTTGTCGGTGAACCAGACAGCTACCGTATGGGGAGCTCCGGCTGCCGGATTGCAAGTCATGTCGGCCCGCTGATTGATGTATGCGACGGGCACTCCCGAAGTGGGTGAGTTAATGGGAACACCGGTGCTGAGATAGCCGATGGCATT
>JASHTD010000190.1 GCA_030040725.1 Candidatus Sulfotelmatobacter sp.
AAATCGATCGCGACTTCGTATCGCGCCGCCCGCACATCATTCCACACGGTAGCCGCCTTCTGCAGAGGCGCAAGCGAAAACGGAGACTTCCCCCATGCCTTCAAATTGACGGTGTAAACTTCATCTATCAGCGGCCGCTGCGCGGCACGTGGCCCACGCCTACGGAAACCAGGAGAGCACAACAGTTCGGCCCATCGTTCCTCAATCAGCCATCCGATATGCGCCTGGGGGAACGCATCCCGGAGCATCTGTGCGGCGGGGAGGGTATGAATCACATCTCCCATCGCGCTGAGTCGCACAATCAAAATCTGGCCGAGGTTGAGTGGTCGCGGAGTATCCGGCATCGCCGGTTCTGCGTCGTTCTTGGATCCAGCGATCGCCAAACTCACGGCCGCCTCGCGGCAAGCCGCGTACGAAGGATTTCGCTGGTCGAATGCTTTTTCGGGTCGCCGACAATCGCCACGCGTCCGCCATATTCCGCGACTGCATCGCGCTCGGGAACCGAATCGGCGGTGTAGTCAGTGCCCTTCGCCTGAATATCGGGACGAATCTCGCGAATCAATGCCCGTACATCGAGCTCCGAAAAGACAACCACTGCATCAACGTCGGCGAGCGCGGCAACGATTTCCGCGCGCTCTTCCGCGGGCATCACCGGGCGTCCCTCGCCTTTCAGCGCGCGTACTGATTCATCGGAGTTGATCGCTACGATCAATTTGCCGCCTAACTCTTTCGCGCCCCGCAGATAGCGCACGTGCCCTACGTGCAGAAGGTCGAAATTCCCGTTGGCCAGCACAACGCGGTCACCGGCGCGCCGCCACATGTTTACGCGCTCGCGCAGCTCCTCGCGGCCCACAATCTTCCCCTCGCTCATCCGCTTCTCAATGAAAGTCAGTTTGCTCTGTGTGCTCTGTTGTTCAGCGTTCTTGTTTTGGTCGCGCGTCAGTGCGGCTTCGTTGCTGGCGGAGATTGGTCCAGCGCCTGCAGCAGCTCTTCTGCCGAGACCGTCGCCGTGCCCCGCTTCATCACCACAATTCCACCTGCGTAATTCGCCAGTTGCGCGGCTTCTTCAGTATTCGCCCCCGCGGCCAACGCCGCGCTAAACGCCGCAATCACTGTATCCCCCGCACCGGTTACGTCGGCGACCTGGTCTGAGCCAAAAATCGGGATGTCGACCGGAGCATGCTTATGATCAAACGCCACCATGCCGTCGCGCCCGCGCGTGATCAGTAGCGACTGAAGCCTCATCCGCTCCATCACTTGCTTTCCGGCCGAAACCACTCTTTCCCAATCCTGCCCGATCCGCATGCCCAACGCCGACTCCACTTCCGGCTCATTCGGAGTCGCCGCGGTCGCACCCGAATACTCCAGCAGCCGGTAACGCGAATCCAGGATTATCGGCACCGGCCGCCGGCGTCCCCTCTCACCCAAAGCATTCACCAGCGCTGGGCTCGCCGACCCATATCCGTAGTCGGAAACCAGCAGCGCATCCGAAGCGCGCAGATACTCTCGCGCTGCTAGAAACAACTCGCGTGTCAAATGCCGGTTGGGGACATGCTCCGGCTCCCGATCCACTCGCACCACCTGCTGCCGCGTGTTGTGCGTCATGCCGGCAAGAATGCGAGTTTTCGTCACGGTTGTGTAACTCTTGTCTTTGAGCACTCCGCTCACCGGAATCCGCTTGTGACGGAAAGCTTTCAGCAGCAGCCGCCCCGGTTCGTCATCCCCAATCGCGCCCACCGGCAGAACGTTCACTCCCAGATCCGCCAGGTTATTCACTGCGTTCGCCCCCCCACCCGGCACAATGGTTCGTTCGCGATGCTTCAGGATCAGCACCGGCGCCTCGCGCGAGACGCGCGAGATCTCTCCGTAGACGAATTCGTCAGCTACGAGGTCTCCCAGGACGGTAATCGTCAGCTTGGGGAAAGCCTCAATAATCTTGCGCAGCCGCTCAACTTCCTTGAAATGTTTGGTCATCCGAGGTCACTTCTATCAACTCGGCATTCTCTCACACCGCTGCAGCCGCTCCTCGATCGTTCGCAGCATGGCATCCAGGGCATTATCCGCATCCGCCAGTTCCATTTTCACCGGAATCACGGCCAGCGGTGCAAGCGCATCGAAATAGCCACCCAAATTTACCGCGTCTTTTTCCGTGGTCACGAAGCCTGTGGCCTCGCTCCGCTCGCGGAGCTGCAAAAGATCGCGAACATCTTTCTCCGTATACGCGTGATGATCGCGAAAGAATGCCTCGGCGGCGGGCTCAATCCCCGCCGTGCGCAGTTGCAGCACAAAATTCTTCGGCCGCGCAATGCCACAAAAAACCACCGGCCGTGCAGGAATGCTCACAGTGTCAATCGCGATGCCGCGCCGCAGCTTCCAAACCATCTTGCCCATGACCGGAAAATCGCCCGCCGCAGCTCCGTTTGTCAACATAACCGCGTCGGCGCGTCGCAACGCGGTTAACCCTTCCCGCAGCCTCCCCGATGGTAGTAAGCGATCTCTCGCATCGTCGGGCGTGACCAGCACAATATCAAAATGGCGAGCCAATCCGCGATGTTGAAAACCATCATCCAGCAAATGAATGCGAGGACCAAATCGCGCCTCGGCAAGCCTGCCCGCGTCGTATCTTTCCTCTCCCACCACGACCGGCACCTGCAAGCGCCGGGCGATCAGCAGTGGCTCGTCGCCAAAGTCATGCGGCAAGCCCCCCGGATCAACCAGCATCACACCCTGACTCTTGCGCCCGTATCCGCGCGACAACACGTCAAAACCGATTTCACGGGACTTCAGCAACTCACCCAGCAGTATCACAAATGGGGTCTTCCCTGACCCTCCCGTGGAAAGATTTCCCACGCTGATCACCGGCCCTTGCAGCCGGCGCGCCGGCAACAAACGGCGATCGTAGAGGATATTGCGTACTCCAACCACGGCGCCGTAAGTGGCAGATAGCGGATAAACGCTCATGCTTGTGCCAGCAATTTCCGCAATTCGGCGAGGGTTCGCGCCGTCGCGCCCAGTTGCGACCGCATCGTCTCTGCCGCGCGCTGTCCCAAATTTTTTCGCTCCGCATCGTTGGCCAGCAAGTCCATCAGCACTAGCGGCAGGTCGGATGGCTCGGCAACTTTCACGGCATCCCGGCTCTGAAACAAGCTGACAATGTCGCGAAAATTCTCGGTGTGCGTTCCCACAACCGTTACCACTCCGTGTTGTGCCGGCTCAATAATATTGTGCCCTCCGTGCGGCACGAGGCTACCCCCGACAAATGCGATATCCGCCAGAGCATACAGCGCGCTCAATTCGCCGATGGTATCGAGGAGCAGCACGCCCCCGTTCAGCGGTTCGCCATCCCACTGCGACCTTCGCCAGAATTGGATGGACATTTTCTTGAGCAACGCGGCCACGGCTGCAAACCGCTCGGGATGACGCGGAGCAAGGATCATCACGGCCTGCGGATGCCGCACCAGCACATTTTCGAATGCCTTCAGCAGTAAGGGCTCTTCTCCCTCGACTGTGCTGCCGCACACAAGCACCGGCCCGCTGTCGTTTACCCTAATCGACTCACTTAGCTCTGCTACGATGTCAGGAGCAACGGGCGCAGGCAGATCGAACTTCAGATTTCCCACTACCCGCACCCGCTCGGCGCTCGCGCCGATGCTTTCCAACCGCCTGGCATCCTCACCGGTCTGCGCCAGGAATAAATCCACGTTTCCCAGCACCTTTCTCAGCAATCCCCTAAATCGCCGGTAACGCGGCAATGAGCGATCGGAAATGCGCGCATTTACCACCGCAATCTTCGCGCCACTTGCATGTGTCAGCCGCATGAAGTTTGGCCAGAACTCTGTCTCCGCAATCACCACCATCTTCGGCCGCAGCGACCGCAGATAAGGGTGGATCGCAAAGCCAAAATCAATGGGAAAATAAAACACTTTATCTTCGCCAAATTTCTCCCGCGCCAACATCTGCCCCGTGTCAGTGGTAGTCGAGACAAATATTCGCGCCTGCGCATCGGTCTTGAGTTGCTCGACTAGCTTCGCCACCGCCAGCACCTCGCCTACCGAGACGGCATGCACCCATATTGCCTTCTCGCTGCCTTCCGGCAATCGCAAACGCGCCGCCACGTATCCCATGCGCTCGGCAAACCCTTTCCGATATTTCCCGCGCACCGCCATTTGGAAGATCCAATAGGGCAAACTCGCGAGCATCGCGAGCCCCAGCAGGGCGCTGTAAAGAAGGTTATAGAAATGGGAGATCAAGTTGAGTCATTCTAAACAAACTCTCTTCTTCTCGTTTAATCGCAGCGTCATCCAAACGCCCTGCGCTTTCACCGGCGGGCTTCATCTCATCCACACGGAACCTTGCGTGAGACTGGGCTGTCTAGCGGGACCTCATCCATCCTCACCACCCGTCCCATTCAGTTCTATAATCGATGCCATGTCGTGCAGGCCGATCTGGCGATTACGTCTCATGCTGCTCGCCGCGTTTATGGTCACTGCCTTTTCTTCACCGCTCCCAGCCAAGGCTAAGAGTTTTTCCAAGCCTCAGGCCCAGCCTGCGAAAGCCTATCCCGCGCACGATGACCACTCCGATGAAAAAGTCGCCATCGCAGCCGACCCTTACGACACCCCCGAAAAAGCAAAGATCTTTTCCATCAATTTTAACGACCACGGGTTTCTTCCTGTTTTTTTCATCGTCACCAACACCGGAGATCAGCCCATCTCCATCGCCAACATGCAGGTCACGCTGACCACGGCTAACAACTCCAAACTCACGCCCGCCTCGCCCGACGATATCTACCGCCGCCTGGTGAATCCTCAAGGCGGCACCAAGCCGCAAATGCCTCTTCCCTTTCCGCGCAGCAAAGTGAAAGGCACGATCACCGACAAAGAGCGAACCGAGGTGGAAACTTCGCAATTTGCGGCGCGCGCCGTCGAACCGCATAACACACAATCCGGATTTCTGTTTTTCGATATCGAAGATATCTCCGCCCCTCTTGCCCGCGCTCACATCTACGTCACCGGCGTCGACGACGCCAAGGGTAACGAGCTGATGTACTTCGATATTCCGATGGATAATTACTTGAAGACGGCACACTAGCTTGGGAATGAGGGTAAGCGTGTTGTGCCACGTCCGGCCTTTAGTGCATCGAGGACTCGCTTCGAGTCTCCATGGGCTTCAATTCCCCTGTAAAATTAAGCCATCAATCCGGAGCCATTCCCGCATTGTCTTTTCTCGATCAACTCAACCCGCAGCAGCGCGAAGCCGTCGAAACCACCGAAGGCCCGGTGCTCATTCTCGCCGGTGCGGGGAGCGGCAAGACCCGCGTCATCACCTATCGAATCGCGTATCTGATCGATCACAAGGGCGTAATGGCCGAATCGATTCTTGCGATGACTTTCACCAACAAAGCCGCCGCGGAAATGGGCGAGCGTGTCGAAAAACTCGTTGGCGGCCTCAGCATCGCCAAGCCGGTCATCTCAACCTTCCATTCATTCTGCGTCCGCGTCCTGCGCCGCGATATTGAAGCCCTGCAGATTCCCTCGGCTACGCCCGGCCAGTTGCCGATCGGGCTCACCAAAAAATTCGTCATCTACGATGAGGCCGATCAGCAGTCGATCGTCAAATCGGTCATGAAGCGCCTCGGCCTCGACGACAAACAACTCACGCCCCGCACTGTGCTCTCGCGCATTTCCTGGGCGAAGAATCACATGCTCGATCCGCAAGAGCTTTACCTGCAATCGGCCGATCCTAAAACCGAAAAAATCGCGCATTTGTACGAGGAATATCGTAAGGAGCTTCGCCGTGCCAACGCGCTCGATTTCGACGATCTTCTTCTGGAAGCAACACGCCTGCTGAAAACCGCGCCCTCCGTGCGCGAGTACTACAACAAGCGTTTTCAATATCTTTTGATCGACGAATATCAGGATACGAATCGTCCGCAGTACGAACTGATGCGGATGCTGGCCGGCGAAAAGCACAACGTGTGCGCCGTGGGCGATGAAGATCAGTCGATCTACTCCTGGCGCGGCGCCGACATTCGCAACATTCTCGAATTTGAGCAGGATTTTCCCGAGGCAAAAATTATTCGCCTCGAGCAGAATTACCGTTCGACCCAAAATATTCTGCAAGCAGCCTCGTCGGTGGTGGCAAACAACGTTCGCCGCAAAGGCAAGAATCTTTGGACTTCCCGCCAGGGCGGCACGAAGATCGGCTACTACGAAGCTCCCGACGGCGAAAACGAAGCACTCTTTGCCGCCGATTCCATCGCGCGCTATCTGCGGGAGGCCGCCCAGCGAGGCGAGGAATTTCCCCGCGCCGCCGTCCTTTACCGCACCAACTCGCAGTCACGTCTTTTTGAAGAAGCTATGCGGCGCTACAGCCTGAAATATCACGTAGTGGGCGGATTCTCCTTTTACGAACGCGCCGAGATCAAAGACATGATCTCGTACCTGAAGGTGATTCAGAATCCCGACGATTCGATTTCGCTGTTGCGGGTGATTAATACGCCGGCACGCGGCATCGGTAAAGGCACAATTGATACCATTGAGCGTCTCGCCCTCGAAACCAGCCTCTCGCTCTGGGGTGCGCTTGGCGAAGCCATCCGCCGCCAACTTCTTCCCCAACGGGCTCTTTCAGCCTTGAAAACTTTCCAGCAGCTAATCCTCGACGCTCAAGCCATGCTAGCCGGAACCTTCGTTGAGCATATGGAAGAAAGCGCGGATGAAAACGTGGCGCGGACACTCTCGCCCGCGCTGTTGGAAGCGCCGGCAGCCGAGGACTCTCTCCGGGACGATGCGGCAACATTCGATCCTGCTGAATTCGAAAACACAGCATTCGATTTCGGCGGGGTATATGGTGAGGCAGACGACGAGAATACGGCACCCATCGGGATTACCAATAAACCACCGGCCGTTTTCGGAAACGAAAATTTGCCGGATCACGCGCCGGATTCCTCCAATGCTTTCCCGGCTCCCACCGTCTCCACTGCCGATATTCTCAAATTCCTCATTGACCGCACCAGCTACATAAAAATTCTCGAAGCCGAGGACACGCCTGAGGCCTTTTCCCGCATCGAGAACCTGCGCGAACTGGTCAATGCCGCCATGGATTCACGCGATCGCGGGGAGACTCTCGACCAATTTCTCGACCACGCTGCCCTCATCAGCGACGCCGATGACTACGACGAGCGCTCACAAGTCACCCTCATGAGCCTGCACGCCGCCAAGGGCCTCGAATTCCCGCTCGTGTTTCTCAGCGGCCTCGAAGAAGGATTATTCCCTCACTCCCGCACTTTGCTCCAGCCCGATGATATTGAAGAAGAGCGCCGCCTATGCTACGTCGGCATGACCCGCGCCATGGATCAGTTGATCCTCACACGTGCCGTTTACCGACGCCGTTATGGCACTGATTTACCGGAAGCCAGTGTGCCCTCGCGCTTTCTCGAAGAAGTACCCCCGCAACTGATTGAGGAACTGGGAGTGAGCAGGGCTCGGGTAGGGACGGGAGGCAGCGCGCGCCCAGCGGCGCGAAGCTCCGACTACGGCGCGGACGCCCACTACTCCTACGAAGACGAAGATCAGAGTTCAGGCTGGCAAGCGTCACATGCGGACAGCCGCCCTCGGCTGTCCAGCGGTGCAAAGCCCCGCAGCACCATCCCTACAGCCCACTACAACTCCATCGACAACATTGCCGAGTTCTTCGCCAGCCGCGGCAGGAAATTTTCAGTTCCAAAACCTCAACGCGAAGAACCTGCCGGCAAGCGCGGATTCCGCCCCGGTCAGAAGGTCCGGCATCCCAAGTATGGCGAAGGTACAGTCTTCCGCCGCGAAGGGGAAGGCGAACAAGCCAAGATTACGGTACAATTTCCTCGCTTCGGCTTGAAGAAGCTGGTGGAGAAATACGCCCAACTGGAAAACGCGTGAGCGCAATTTCGTAATTTTGTGATTGAGTAATTGTGTAGTCTACTGAGAGCGCACTGCTTTCCAAGTTTCTCAATTACTCAATTACCAAATTACCAATTACCCAATCGCAAAGGAATCATGGCCAATACAGCAACCTTAAGCAGAGAAGAACGCAAAAAGGCAAAACGCGCTGCTCGCAAGAAGGCTAAAGCGCAGAAACCAAAGAAGCCCCGCGACTACGCTCGCGGATCGAAAAAACGCAAAGTAAAGAAACTGGCTCGCGGCCAGTCGAAGCGGTAGCTCGATTCCTACCTCCTTTTAGGAAATGGGATCGGCACGACAATGGGTGCCCCATCTTTCCCATCTTTTGGGAAAGGTGGGATTCCCGACTGCAAGCAGTGCCACTGTCCAACGGTCTGAGGAGACACTCACAACTTGTCCCAATCATCCACGGAACCCGCGCAACCGCAACCCGCAACCATTCGCACCTCCGACAATCAGCTCTTCTGCTGCAAGTCCATCGACAAACTGATCTCCGAATCCGAAGTTCCCGGCCAGCGGCTGCAAAAAACCCTCGGCCCGTGGTCGCTCACTGCCCTGGGCATCGGCGCGGTCATCGGTTCCGGAATTTTCGTGCTCACCGGTACGGCCGCCGCAGGAGAGTATTTTCAGGCTCCATCCATCCTCCACGCTCAGGTTCTCGACATCATTGTCAACTTCCTGCGCGGCGGCGGAACCGCCCAGGTTCTCATGCACGGCCGTCCGCCGGCTGGTCCGTCGATTGCCATTTCGTTTTTCTTAGTAGCTGTCGCTTGCAGCTTCGCCGGTCTCTGCTACGCCGAACTCGCCTCCATGATCCCCATCGCCGGCAGCGCGTACACCTATTCCTACGCGACGCTCGGGGAAATCTTTGCCTGGATCATCGGCTGGGATCTGATTCTCGAATACGTCGTGAGCAATGTAGTCGTGGCGATTAGCTTTGGCGCTTACTCCAAAGCGCAGCTCGCTTCTTTCAACATAAATCTTCCGGATAAATGGTCGACTCCCGTTTGGGAGGCGGGCCATTGGACAGGTTCTTACTTCAACATTCCCGCGTTTCTCATCGTCTTCATTCTTACCGTGCTGCTCGTGCGCGGCATCCGGGAGTCTGCTGAAGCCAACAACATCATGGTCGCCATCAAAATCGGCGCGATCTTAGTCTTTCTTGTTGTCGGCGGAGCGCTTATCAATCCGGCCAACTGGCGTCCTTTCGCGCCCTCCGGCTTTGGAGGCATCGTTACCGGCGGAGCCATTGTTTTTTTCACGTATATTGGCTTCGATTCTGTTTCCACCGCAGCCGAAGAGGCTCGCAATCCGCAACGCGATATGCCTATTGGCATCATCGCCTCGCTCGTCGTCTGCACAATCCTGTACGTCGGCGTCTCCATCGTGCTTCTCGGCATGATGAAGTACACCACCTTCGTCTCCGGCGAGGCCGCCGATGCCCCAGTCGCCTATGCACTGCGGATGCTCGGTGCAAGCCGATGGTCGCGCTCCATCATCGTCGTTGGAGCCCTCATGGGCATGATCTCCTCTTTGCTGGTTTTCCAATACGGACAAGCCCGCATCTGGTACGCCATGTCGCGCGACCGTCTTTTTCCCGCGTTCTTTTCCAAAGTTCACGTCAAGTTCAAAACCCCGCATATTTCCACGTGGATCGCAGGCTTCGCCGTGGGCATCCCTGCCGGAATCTTCGCCATCAGCGATGCTGCCGATCTCTCGAATATCGGCACGCTCTTCGCCTTCGCTCTGGTTTCGCTAGGGGTCATCATTTTGCGCCGCACCCAACCCGAGCGTAAACGTGTTTTCCGCGTTCCCTTTGTCCCCTGGTTCCCGCTGATCTCCATCATCCTTTGTGGCGGCCTTATGACCGGACTCACCGTCATTACTTGGGTGCGCTTTGTTGTGTGGCTGGTTCTCGGCCTGCTGATCTATGTCTTCTACAGCCGCCATCGCAGCGAATTTGCGAAGAAGTAACAATTAAGGTCAGCGTGTGAGAGAGTCAGCCGCTGGGCTAGCTAGAGCAGCCAGCCTCCGACGATTGTCATCCTGAGCGAGGCAGATCGACGAGCGAAGCTAATCGATCTGCGCAGTCGAAGGATCCCTATCCGCAGCACGACCTTGGTGCTCGAAGAATTCGCAACCTGAGCGCCGCCCGTACAACCACCAGCCAAGGGCGCCGGCCATTCATGGCACTCTTTCGCTCGCCTCTTCCGATCGCGCGCTCTCATTCCCGCGCAAATCCACCGCCGATACCCAATAGTAATAAGCCTTTCCTGGCTGAACACTCGTATCCCGAAAAGCCGGAGCCTTCGCCAACTCTGAATTCAGTCTGACGGGAGTTCCGCCGTCCTCGCGCCGGTAAATGTTGTAACCAGCCAGATCCGCGTCCGTGTCCGGCGTCCAGATCAGATCGATAAACGGTTGTTGTCCCGGACCAGAAAACACAGCCTGCAAGCCCGACGGCACCGCGGGCGGAAAGACATCATCGGCGAATACTTTTACCTCAGGCGTATCCTCGCCTTCCACTTCCACCGGCGGCCGTCCCGGCATCGTCATCACGCTGACCACCGAGCCCCAGTAAAAGTAAGTCTTCTCCCACTCGAAGTTCCTATCGAGAAAGGACATCATGTAATCCTGATGTTTCCCGGCGGGAAGATCGACAAACGCCTCACCCGCCCGCAACCCGTCGATACAAGGTGTGTCCAGTTCACCGACCTTCGCTTCGCTCGCGTTTCCCTCCTGACGCCGATAAATACGAAATAAATGCCGGATGTTGTCGCTTCTTGCTCCCGGCACAGACTCGCACCGCCACGAAGTGAGCACGCCTTGAGCAACAACCTTCGCCGAAAAATCTCCAAACGGGGGCAGCGTGGGTACCAGCGGCACATGAACTTGATTGGAAAGCCCTGCGCCTCGCCCGGCTGTATTCAGCACCTCGACCGCATAGGTAGCGAAGCCTGCAGAATTTTCGCGCTCGATCGCTGGCGGCAGCGTGTCTACATAAGATGTATCCAATTTAGTCGGCGTTTTTGCTGCCCGGAGGTTCGCCGCTGGCGCAGCTTCTCCTACCGGTTTTCCGCATTGCTTAAGAACAGGTTCGATTCCACGGCAGATTCTCGTAGCTCCCAGGTATCGCACGATCCGCCGGTCAGTAGTTCGCATAGGGATGGTCCAAATCAAAGTGACCTTGTCGCCTTTACGCGCCGCGTGCAAATCGACGGGTGGCTTCGGCAGCTCCAGCGACGGGGGCAGCGGAGGGCCAATCGACGCGCACCCGCTCAACCCAGCGCAAACCAGCGCCACCAATAGCTGTTTTCCCGGAATCCTCATTTGCAGACCAACACAACAGGCGTGCCGGCGCCCACTCCCGCCTAATCTCTGGCCTTGTTCTTAATCCAGATGGGTGTTCCCAGAAATCCAAACGCTTCGCGAATCCGATTCTCCAGAAATCGCTGATAGGCAAAATGCAGCTTCACCGCCCGGTTCGTAAACAGCACAAATGTCGGCGGAGCAACCGATGCCTGGGTCATATAGAGAATCTTCACTCTCTGCCGCATCGGAACGGAGGCCCGCTCGAAATCGACTCGTTCGATGAAACGGTTCATCTCCGCTGTCGAAATCCGTTTCCTTCGCTCAGCGGCAACTTTTTCAATCAGCGGAAGAATTTTCTCCGTCCCCTTGCCGCTCTTCGCCGAAATAAAAACGATAGGAGCGTAATTAAGAAATTTCAAATCGTATCGCAGCCGATCTTCATAGGCCGCTCGATCCCCTGGCCGCCGGCTCTCCCGCATCCGCATCGCTTTCGACGGTCTTCCGGGCTTCTGCGCTCCACTGATCATCAGATCCCATTTGTTAACCACAATGACGACGGAACGTCCGGTATCATGCGCATATCCGGCGATGGCCGCATCTAGCTGGCTGACCCCTTCGGTCGCGTCGATCACGAGCAGTGCGATATCGGCCGCTTCCAGATGTTTCCGCGCCATGACAACCGAAAGTTTTTCGGCCATCAAATGGGTTTTACCTTTACGTCGGATTCCCGCCGTATCGATGAATCGAAACTTCCGTCCATCCCGTTTGACCACTTCATCGACAGCATCGCGCGTGGTTCCAGGAACAGGCGAGACGATCGCCCGGTCCGAAGCCGTCAACGCGTTCAGGAGCGTCGACTTGCCGACATTCGGGTGCCCGATGATCGCGACCTTCGTCTCATAGCTCACTTCCCCATCCTGCGGTTCCGCGCTCGATTCAGAATTTTCGGGGTAAAGTTCGCTGCTCTCTTCTCTGTCTCCCGAGACCCCCTTGGCTAATGTTTCTTGTGGCAGAACCCTAAGCACAGCATCCAGCAGGTCATCCACACCGCGACCGTGCTCGGCAGAAATCCCATACATCTCTCGAATTCCCAGCCGGTGAAAATCCTCCATCAGCAACGACTGTTTTTCGTCGTCCACTTTATTGACCGCCAGAAAGAGTGGCTTGCCCGTCCGGCGCAACAGTCGTGCCAGCTCCAGATCAGGCGCGGTGAGCTCGCTGCGTCCATCCACCACCATCACAATCGCCGCGGCCTCGTCCAGCGCCACCCGCGCCTGCCGGAAGATTTCCGCTGGAATGAGATCTTTTTCTTCTGGCAGGATTCCACCCGTGTCGACCACGCGGAGCCAGCGCCCGCGCCATTCAGCGTTGCCGTACAGGCGGTCTCGTGTAATTCCCGGTTCGTCGCCGACAATCGCGCGCCGTGAGCCTACAATTCGATTGAACAATGTGGACTTGCCCACGTTCGGCCGGCCCACGATGGCGACAGTGAGAACATGAGCATTAGCAGGGGCGGCGGCCACATTCGTCGAGTTGTAAATGGGATGAGCCAAAGTCGGTGAACCGGTACCGGCAAGTCAGGAATGTTTATTATAGAGACTCCGTGTCTCTCGCTTCCCAGTCCGGGCCAACTTCATTGGCAGGCAAGGCTACCAACAGCAAAGATGCATCTCTAAACCAGTTCTTCGCTCCCGGCGGAGTGCTCTCCCGCACTCATCCCGCCTACGAATTTCGCCGCGGCCAGTTGCAGATGGCGCAGGCCGTCGAACAGGCATTGGAAGAGAAACGTCACCTCATCGTCGAAGCGGGCACCGGAACCGGAAAAACCCTCGCCTATCTTTTGCCGGTGATCCGCTCTGGCAAGCGTGTCATCATCTCCACCGGCACAAAAAATCTGCAGGAACAGCTTTTCTATAAAGACATTCCGTTTCTCGAACACGCGCTGTTCGGCGGTCAAAGCTCCCAGCATCTTTCCGTCTGCTACATGAAAGGGCGCAACAATTATCTCTGCCGCAAGAAGCTCTATGATCTCACCAACGCGCCGGTCTTAAGCGGTCTGGAAGAAATCGAGCAATATCGCGCTATCGCTGTCTGGGAGAAGAACACTTCCACCGGAGACCGCGCCGAACTGGCCGAACTGCCCGAGGCCAGCCAGCTTTGGCACAAACTCGATGCGCGCGCCGAAGCCTGCATTGGGCAGAAATGCAGCGAGTTCGAGCGTTGCTTTATCACCGAAATGCGCCGTCGAGGGATGGAAAGCGACATCATCATCGTCAACCATCATCTCTTCTTCGCTGACCTCGCCATCAAACTGCAAGCCGACGGTGCAGCCGATGCCGGTATCCTGCCGGAAGCCGCAGCCGTGATTTTCGACGAAGCCCACGAACTTGAGGATGTGGCGGGTAACTACTTCGGGATTTCTGTCGGCAATCTACGTGTCGAAGATCTCGCTCGCGACGTGGAATCGTCGCTCCAGCACAACCGCATTCTCTCGGCTTCGCTCTCCGGCGCGCTCGGAAGCCTGCGCGAAAAATCGCAATTCTTTTTTTCGTTGTTGCCCGCGGGAGACGGCCGCTTCGCCTTCGATTCCCGCCACGAATTTCTCGAAGAAAATGGAGATGAATTTCTTGCTCTAAATCAGGCTTTGACTCGGCTGGCAGGCGAACTCGAGAGTCTTTCGCAAAAACCGGAAGAGATTTTCAACCTCGTTCGCCGCTCACAGAAAATTCAGGCCCACCTCAGCTTTGCCATGGAATCAGACGACCGCAACACGGTTTTCTGGATCGAGCGCCGTGGCGGACGCGGCAGAACAACTTCGTCGCAGAAAAACAGAATCGACTCCAAAGACGCTTCGCAGGGCCGCCAAAATGTTTTTCTTCAGGCCACGCCCATCGATGTCGGCCCGATTCTCCACGAATGTCTCTGGTCGAAGCTCGATTGCGCCGTTCTCACGTCCGCTACGCTCGCGGTCGGCGCCGGATTCGACTACATCCGCCAGCGGCTCGGACTCGAAAACGTCCGCGAATCCGTCCTCCCTTCGCACTTTGATTATCAGAATCAGACGCTTTTCTACGTACCTCCCGACTTGCCGGACGCACGTACGCCGCAGTTCACAGCCAAAGCTGGCGATCGAATACGCAAAATTCTCGAAATCACCCGCGGGCGCGCGTTCGTACTCTTCACCAGCTACGCCCAGATGAATGAGAGCTACGATCGGTTGCTGGGCGAGATCGAATATCCCATGCTCCGGCAGGGCGATGCTCCGAAGAGTGCGCTGCTTGAAGAATTTCGGCTGACTCCGAATGCCGTGCTGTTTGCGACCTCGTCGTTTTGGCAAGGCGTGGATGTGCAGGGCGAGCAGCTCAGCTGCGTGATTATCGACCGTCTGCCCTTCGCCGTGCCCAGTGATCCTGTGGTTGCCGCGCGGGTCAAGGCTATCGATTCCGGAGGAGGTAATGCGTTCTTCGATTATCAGGTCCCCGCCGCGGTAATCACGCTCAAACAAGGCTTTGGACGCCTGATTCGCTCGCTTCACGACCGCGGTGTGCTGGTTCTGCTCGACAACCGCATTTTGAAAAAGCAGTACGGCCGCGTTTTTATTGACAGTCTGCCGAATTACCGGAAAACCACCGACTTGCACGCGATAGAAGAATTTTTCGGAGCGGAATGAAGGTGCAGTCTGGCGCTTGCGCTCAATTTTGATGTTGACTCGAAGGCGAAGTGAATTCGCCAATCATGATTCCAAATTCGAAAAAGAGAAATTTCATCGAGAACGATTTGCGTTAGGTGTGGCCTTGGGAACCACCAGTCTGGCTCTTCGCTGCCCGGACAAACTGCTCTGCGGGGAGGACGCAGCGGAGGAGCTTCCGCACTTAGAAGTAGCCATTCTGCGACCGCGGTGCGGCGTCGCGGCAACCATTACAAATTCTTCTTCCATGGCCACGAATTCGACATGGTCACCCGCGTGAAGCCGTAGGGCCACGCGAATCTGCAGAGGAATGGTAACGCGTCCACCGGAACTGATCTTTGGCATCGGTTTCTTTTGCCAGATTACATGCTGAGACGCCCGATCTCTAATTAGATCTCGCTAATGCGATCAACGGAAAATCCCTTTCGAATTCGTTCCCATTCTCGTTACCGCCCCTCCTCATCCGCTCCCGGGCTCTTCACCACTCCCACGACAACTCCTGAAGGCTCCGCTTTATCGCGATACACGCGCTCGGTCGCCTTCACAAAATCCGCAGGCTTGGCAAGCGGAATGTCGGTAAACGTCTGCGGATTCCGATCGGTCAGCGGAAACCAAGAACTTTGGATCTGCACCATGATTCTGTGTCCCCGGCGGAAAGTGTGGTTCACGTCCTGCATGGTGTAATCGACCGCCTCCACTTTTCCCGGTGTAAACGGTTCCGGTTTTTCAAAACTATGACGGAATTTCCCGCGAAACGGCTCGCCGCGCACCAACTGCTGGTACCCTCCCATCTTGAATTCAGGCGGTCCGACATCCGTTTTGGGACGGTCTTTGTCATCCGGTTTCATTGCGTCAAACCTGCTATCCGGATAATCGGTTGGGTACACGTCGATCAGCTTCACATCCCAATCGGAATCCGTGCCGCTGGTCGAAACAAAAAGTTTCGGAGAAACCGGACCCGCAACGGTCACGTCCTCCTGCAACACCGGCGTCTCGTAAGTCAAAACATCGCTCCGGCTGTCGACGAATCGCTGGTCCGAATCCATGTATTCCTGCGGCACGCTGTTCGAAACATAATTCACATACGGCACCGGCTTTGCCGGATCGCTCACATATTCATCAAAAGCAGTCGCCTCATCCTCTGGTGGATCAAATGCCAGTTCACCACCCGCCCGCAAATACAGCGTTTTGGTTTCTGCTTCCTTCGGAGGCCACTGCGAGTACCGCCTCCAGACATTCGTTCCCGTTTCAAATACGAAGGCCTTCGGCAACTTCGCATCGGGTGCTCCCTTCAAATACTGCTCGAAGAATGGGAATAAAATATTCTTTCGGTAGAACTCGCCCGTGTTCGCAGCAAACTCAACCCGCCCGAGATGATTGCCATCGTAGTGGCCCCATCCACCATGCACCCACGGTCCGACCACCAGGGCATTGAAGATTCCTGAATTGTATTTATCGATCGCATGAAACGTGCTGAATGGCCCCTGCAGATCTTCCGCGTCAAACCATCCGCCCACAGTCAACACCGCGCAATGAATGTTTTTCATGTGGGGAGCGAGATTTCGCGCCTTCCAATAATCATCGTAGGTGTCATGCCGCATCTGATCGTCGTACAGCCAGCTCTTGCCATCGAGATATTTATCGAGGTTTGAAATGGCACCCATCTTCAAATAAAAATCGTAGGCGCTCGTGGTTCCGTAATCGAAAGGCACGCGCACCTTCGGCGGAAGCTCCGGACTCTCCTGCGGCTTGAACGAACTATAAAAACCAAAATTCGCGTTGAGCATGAATGCGCCGCCGTGGTAAGCATCATCGCCCATAAACAAATTGGTCATCGGAGCCTGCGGCGAGGCCGCTTTCAGCGCCGGATGCGAATCGATGATGCTCGCCGAGGTATAAAATCCCGGATACGAAATCCCCCAGATCCCCGCCTTGCCGTTGTTATTCGGCACGTTTTTGAGCAGCCAGTCGATCGTGTCATAAAGGTCGGTTGACTCGTCCACGTCCTTGTTCGACTTTTTCACATCGATGTGCGGATGCATCTCGACAAACGTTCCCTCCGACATATAGCGGCCACGCACATCCTGAAACACGAAAATATATCCAGACTTGTAGAAATCCGGGGACGGATCCAGATTCTTGCGATATTGATCGACGCCGTAGGGCGCCACGCTGTAAGGCGTGCGGTTGATCAGAAACGGATACGCGTGCGAACTATCCTTAGGCACGTAGACGGCGGTGAAAAGATGCACTCCGTCGCGCATCGGAATTCGATACTCATATTTCGTGTAGTGCTCCCTGAAATCGAATTCCTGAGCGTCCGGCTTGCTTTGCGCGAAAGCAGCCGTGAAAACCGCCGCAAAAAAAGATAGTAATATCGAAACCCGTCGCACCATAATTGCTCCTCATGTAACAGTCCACAGAACGAATAGGCAAGCTAACCGCCCGGAGCACACGCCGTCAAGCCCGCTATCCGGCGTTACAATGATGTTTTAGCCAATGCCCGCGATCCGTGCAGCATTCTCGCGGACGCGCTGAGGGACTCCATGTTCGAAGTCACGGTCGACGATTCGTTTGCCGCGGGCCATTACCTGCGCAACTACAAAGGCAAGTGCGAAAATCCGCACGGCCACAATTACAAGATTCGCGTCACCCTCGCTGGAGCGGAACTCGACAAGGCCGGGCTTCTGCTCGATTTCAAAGATCTGCGCGAGGTGATGCGCCATGTTATCGACCGCCTCGACCATCAGATGATCAACGACATCGAGCCGTTCACGGTCATCAATCCCTCGGCGGAGAATCTGGCCAAGTATTTCTATGACGAATCGAACGCCCGGCTGAAAACCGCAACCAACGGGCGCGTCCGCGTTAAAGATGTCACTGTGTTTGAGACCGAAACCACGACGGCGAAGTACAGCGAGTGATGCAGATCACTGAGATTTTTCGATCAATTCAGGGCGAGTCGACCTACGCTGGCCTTCCCTGCGTCTTCGTGCGTCTCACCGGATGCAATCTGCGCTGTGCCTGGTGCGACAGCGAATATACCTTCACCGGCGGCAGAAAAATGTCGCAGCAGCAAGCGTTTGCTGAGGTCGAGCACCTCAGTCCGGACGGCGGTCTCGTCGAAATCACTGGCGGTGAGCCGATGCTGCAGGAACGCGAGCTTTTGGCTTTCATACGGCAATTGTTAGAAACGGGCTATCGCGTTCTGCTCGAAACCAGCGGAGAGCGCCCGCTGGCGCGGGTTCCCGCCGAGGTGATAAAGATTGTCGACGTCAAATGCCCGGATTCCGAGGAAGGCGGGAGTTTCAATTTAGAAAATCTGCATACTCTGAACTCGCGCGACGAGATCAAATTCGTACTCGCCAGCCGTGCGGATTACGAGTTCGCCCTTCACTTCACCCATGAGCACAATCTTGCCAAACGGGTGAATGCGATTCTGTTTTCGCCTGCTTTTCGCAAACACGCGACCGGCTCGCGCGACAGCTCCCATTGCCTGCTCGATCCGCAGCAATTAGCGGAGTGGATGCTTGCCGATAAAGTTCCCGCTCGGCTGAGCCTGCAGATGCATAAATTCATCTGGGATCCGGCGCTGAAGGGAGTGTAAAACCATTGCAGATTGTCGATTGCTGATTGAACAATCCTGAGCATCGTCTTCAAACATCCGAGCGCCATTTTCGAGTCAACGATCAACAATCACACAATCAGGCAACAGTCGCATGCCACCCTCCCGCCAACGCGCCATCGTTCTCCTCAGCGGAGGCATGGATTCCTGTGTCTGTGCTGCGCTTGCGGCTCGCGACTGCGATGCTGCAGCACTCCACGTCAGCTACGGGCAGCGTACCGAAGAGCGTGAGCGTCAGTCGTTTCTCGCGATTTGCCGCCGCCTCAATATTCATGACCAGCTCGCGATCCGCAACGAACTTTTTCGCGCCATTGGGGGATCTGCCCTTACCGATGAAAGCATTGCCGTGCCCACTTCCGAAAACATCGGCCACGAGATTCCGGTGACCTACGTTCCCTTTCGCAACGCGCATTTTCTTTCCGCGGCGGTCAGCTGGGCCGAGGTTCTCGGAGCCACAAAAATCTTCATCGGCGCGGTCGAACAGGATAGCTCCGGCTATCCCGATTGCCGCCCTGCCTATTACGAGGCGTTCAATCAGGTCATTAAAACGGGCACAAAACACGGCAGCATCGAAATCGTTGCCCCGCTCATTCACCTGCGCAAATCTGAAATTGTGCGGCTGGGCCTTGAACTGGGTGCGCCCTTCGATTTAACTTGGTCATGCTACAGTCGTGAGGATCGTGCCTGTGGCGTCTGCGATAGCTGCGTGCTTCGATTGCGGGCCTTTGCCGCAGCTGGAGCCAGCGATCCGATTCCGTACGCAGCTGCGGAAAAGCTTTAGGTTTGCGGTTGTTCGTGCCCATCATGTCGAATCGAAAAATCGCTCTCTCGCTAGCGCCGATGTTTCACTCGACAATCAGCAATCATCTTTCCGCCATTCAGTGCGCCGGGAGGCCGTCATGAAAAAGCATTTTGCAGTATTGGTACTCGTTCTGTTAATGCTCGGGCTCTGTGCGCCGCCGCTTTTCTCGCAGGCCGGAACCGTGAAAGGCGCTTGCAAAGATGTGCAAGGCAATCCCGTTGTCGATGGCGTAGTCGTCTATGCCAACCAGGATAATGGCCAGAAATACACGCTCAAAACGAACAAAAAGGGCGAATATTTCTCCCTTGGGCTTACGCCGGGCACCTACAACATCATTCTCTACAAAAACGCTGACGATGTTAAAGCCAACAAAGAGATGTTCCACATCGATCATTTTCAGGTTGCCGCCGACGAAAACAATCTGGATATCGATCTGCAAAAAGAACAGCAAAAACAGGCCCAAGGCCAGGGCCTGACGCCTGAACAACTCAAGCAGCGACAGGAACAGGAAGCGAAGGTCGCGAAAGAGAACATGACGATCAAGGAGTTGAACGAAAAAATCGTCGAAGCTTCGACCGCTTCCAAAGCCGGGGATTTCGACACCGCTATCAAGACCCTCAGCGAAGCCACGCAGGTCGATGCGACGCGCGACGTGCTCTGGGCGCAACTTGCCGATGCTTACCGCAACTCGGCCGTCAAGCAGACTGATCCCACTGAGCGAACCCGGCGCTTGCAGGAAGCCATTAACGACTATCAGAAAGCGATCGACATCAAGCAGAAAGCAATCGACGCCTCGACCAAGAAAGACCCTCAAGATGTTCAACGACTCGCCGCCTACTACAACAATCTGGGCGAGGCCGAAGGTAAAACCGGCAAGCCCGACGATGCGATCAAGTCCTACAACCAAGCCGCTCAACTCAATCCGGAGAACGCCGCTGGCTATTACTACAACGAAGGTGCGGTCTTAACAAATGCGGGTAAGGTAGATGACGCCATCGCAGCCTTCGACAAATGCATTGCCGCCGATCCCACCAAGGCCGATGCCTACTATCAGAAGGGCGTAAACATGATCGGCAAAGCCACGCTGCAAGGCGACAAAATGGTCGCCCCTCCGGGCACCGCCGAGGCTTTCCAGAAATATCTTGAACTACAGCCAAATGGCACGTACGCGGATGTCGCCAAACAGATGCTCACCAGCATCGGAGCCTCCGTCGAAACCGGCTTCGGAAAGAAGAAAGCGGCAAAGAAGAGTCAGTGAGGTTCGAGCTTCACCTCGAAGACGTGGAGGAAGGCCCGCTGAGCCGAAGATCCGGAGCTTGCTTTCTCCCCTCCGCGCGAGCACGGGCGGAATCCGACCTCAAGAAACCCTTGGCGAGGTTACCAAGGGCTATGTCCAACGCGTCCTTACTTTTCCCGCCCAGACGCGCTAAATTAGCCCTAAGAAGCGGAACCCGAACTCCCGTCTGCGGTGCTGTCAAATCCCTAGAAATAACCGGTCCGAGGATGGCATGGCATCAGCTGGCATCGCCGCAATTTCAGTTGCACTTGAAGATCATTCCGGCAACGGTAAAGTAGCCACCCCTGCGTTGCTCACTGCCATGCTGCGCTCCGCCGATAAAATCAGCGATCTGATTTTTTCCCCAGGCCGTCCGCCGCAAGTTCAGGTTTATGGGCAGTTGATACCGGTGCAGGTGCCCAAGCTGGCCTCGCTCACACCCGACGACACTCGCCACATCGCCGCCGATCTCATCGGCGACAACAAACAAGCCATGTCATCTTTGCGCGAGTACGGTTCCTGCGATATTTCTTACGGCTTGTCCGGAGTGGCCCGCTTCCGCGCCAATATCTTCATTCAGCGCGGCAGTTGTGCTGTTGTCATGCGCGTGATTCCCACCGCTATTCCTGATTTTGACTCACTCAGGCTGCCCAAGCATTTGGCCGAAGTGGCCAAACTGCGCGATGGAATCGTGCTCGTGACCGGCCCGGCCGGATCGGGCAAATCCTCCACTCTCGCCGTCCTGCTCGATTGCATCAATCGCGAGAAGAGCTACCACATCATCACCATCGAAGATCCGATCGAGTTTCTCCACAATCACAAGAGCTGCACGATTCATCAGCGCGAGCTGCACAGCGACACTACAAGCTTCGCCCACGCTCTCCGCTCAGCCCTGCGCCAGGCGCCAAAAGTGATTCTGGTCGGCGAGATGCGCGATCGGGAAACCATCGAGATCGTTCTCGAAGCTGCCGAGACCGGGCACCTTGTGCTCTCGAGCCTCAACACGATGGATGCGCCCAAGACCGTTGAGCGCATCGTTTCATCTTTTTCACCGGGTGAGCAGCAAAACGTGCGCGAACGCTTCGCCAAATCGTTCCGTTACATTATTTGCCAGCGGCTGGTGCCGAAATCCGATCGCAGCGGCCGCATTCCCATCGCGGAAATCCTCAAAGCTACACCCCGAACGCGTGAATGCATCGAAAAAGGCGAGCGGGAAGGTAAGACTTTGCTCGACGCCATGAAAACCGGCGCGGCAGAGGGCATGCAGCACTTCGATGGAGAAATCGCACAACTCGTGCGCGACCGCGTCATCGAACTCGAGACTGGACTCTCTTTCGCGAGCAATGCCACCATCCTCGGCCAGGAACTCGCCCGCCAGCCGTTCTGAATCAGTTTGGGCACAACTGCGAGTTCCAATTCTTGCGTTGCACTACCGGCCAGGGCTCTCCATGCAAGGGCGAGCCTCTTCCGGGAAGTCGTGGCCAGTGCGCCTGTTTTATTATCTCTTCATGGTTACCATGCCGACTGAACCGTTGGTGATGACTTTCGAAGAGGCCCGCCGCACCGTCGAACGTCACGCATCAGGAATTGCGGCGCATGAAACCGAAACTGTCGATTTGCTGTACGCCGCGGGCCGCGTACTGGCCGAACCGATCGGCGCTGATCGCGACATTCCTCCATTTCCCAGGTCCACGCGCGACGGATACGCGCTCCGCTCCGCCGATCTCGCAACTGTACCCACGAGACTGAAGCTGATCGGAGAGATTAAGGCTGGCCCCAGCGACCGGCCGCGCACGCTGGGATCACGAGAAACGTATTCGATCATGACCGGCGCGCCCGTTCCGGACGGAGCCGACGCCGTCGTGATGATCGAATACACTTCGAACGAGGCCGACTTTGTCGAAATCAGGCGATCGGCGTCACACGGAGAAAACATCGTCCCACAAGGCGCCGAGGCCAAACGCGGTTCGGAGTTACTGGATCGTGGCAGACGTCTCAACGAGTCAGCCATCGCGCTTGCGGCATCGGTGGGCAAGCCGCGCGTGCGCGTGTTCACTCGACCTTGCGTGGCCATCCTCACGACGGGAGACGAAATCGTCGGCCTGGATGAAGTTCCTGGACCTTGGCAGATTCGTAATTCCAACAGTTACTCGCTTGCGGTGCAAATTCAGCAGGCGGGAGGCGATCCCATCGCTTTGCCCGTCGCATCCGACGAATCCAGCCGCCTCCGCCAACTCATCGAGCAAGGTTTCCAATCTGATCTTCTGATCATGACCGGCGGGGTCTCCATGGGACGCTACGACCTGGTCGAACAGGTTCTGGCTGAACTGAAAGCGGAATTCTTTTTCACTGGCGCGAAGATCCAGCCCGGACGGCCGGTCGTATTCGGGAGAGTTCCGTATGGTGTAGGCGCCTCCGCCGGCAAAAGCTCGGCCATGAACAGATACTTCTTTGGACTTCCCGGCAATCCAGTCTCCAGCATGGTCACTTTTGAACTTTTTGCCCGGCCCGTGCTGGAAGCGCTGGCCGGAATGAAAGCGCGTCCGCTTACATTTACTCACGCCCGGCTCAAAACAGAAATTCGCGTCAAGCCTGGACTCACGCGATTTCTGCCGGCAGTCCTCTCCGGCGACTACGCCGACTCGTATGTCGAGCTTGTGCCCTGGCAAGGCTCGGGAGATATCGCTGCCCACGCCCGCTCCAACTGCTATATCGTCATCCCGTCCGATCGCGACTGCGTTTCCGCCGGGGAATGGGTGGCGATTCTGCCGCACTGAACATATAACATTGAACATGTAAGATAGAGATTCCTGATGCCGAAGCTCTCGCACTACGATTCCGCCGGCCGCGCACGCATGGTTGACGTTTCCGAGAAGTCTGCGAGCCGCCGCGAAGCCGAAGCCAGCGCCTTCGTGCAGATGCCGCCATTAGTGCTCAATGCGCTCCCGAGGAATCCCAAGGGAGATCCTTTCGAAGTGGCACGCATCGCCGGAACGCTGGCCGCCAAACGCACCGCCGAACTCATTCCCATGTGCCATCCGTTGCCGCTGTCGCACATTGATGTGGCCCTGCGCCTGTGCGAGAATGGCGTCGCCATCACCAGCAAGGTGGCAACCACCGCCAACACCGGCGTAGAGATGGAGGCGCTCGTGGCAGCCAGTATCTGCGCGCTGACTGTCTACGACATGGTAAAAGGAATCGACAAGAGCGTAGAGATTCGAGAGATTGTTCTGGAGCGCAAATCCGGTGGCAAGAGCGGCGAATACGAGCGCGAAGCC
>JASHTD010000191.1 GCA_030040725.1 Candidatus Sulfotelmatobacter sp.
TCAGATCGGTTCGCGCTGGTGGCGGAGCCGCACGGCTAAGGCCAGAAATCCCGCTGCGACGAGCAGGCCGATCCATAGTCCCGGCGTGAAAAAAAATCTGTCCGGCATGAACTGCGGGCTTGGCATGAGCGGCGCTCCTGTGCCTTCGCTGGCCCCCGAGACCGTTCCAAGGCGTCCCAGAAGCAGGGTAGACACATACGAAGTGTGGAATGCGAGCTTTTCGAATAACGAAATAATCAGTGGCGGCAAGAAAGCCCACAGCAGCGGAGCACGTCGCGCCCATGCCGAGACCAGCAGCAGCCAGGCGTAGAGGGGCGCGTACCAGAGGATATGGACTGTTACGAGGTGATACAAGAGCATCTTCGCCGATGACCACAATCCCAGGCTATTCCACAGCTGGCTGAAGCTAAGGCCGGTACCAGAGAGCGCGATCGCGTTCAGCGGCAGCATGATGATGATCGTGGCAACCACGATGGCAAACGCCAGAAATGGCAGAATGAGCAGCGGAATGCTCGCCTTCGAAAGTACCGTGGTGACGTCGGAAACGGGGAGCGATTTCCAGAACAGGATGGTGCGGTCGCGGCGTTCGCCATAGAGGGCATCGAGCGAATAAAAAATGCTGACGATGAAAGCGGCGCCCATGATCAGCGCGGCCACGAGCATGTAAGGCACAGTGAGTTCTAACTGCTGATGTGCCGAATCGAGCCCCGCGAGAGAGTGCGCTTTCGCTAGCAGATGGATCAGAAAACCGGCCAGGCCAATACCCGCGGCCCACAGGGGCGCGAGATAGATCGAGCGGTTTTCCCACAATTCGCGCTGAAGCGACCAGCGCATCGGATGGGTCGGCGATGGATTTGCAGGCGCTGCGATCTGCGGGCCGAAGGATTCACGCGTGTTCGATTTAGGCGTCATTTGGACACTCCTTGCGGTTGGCTGGTGTGGTTGCCCATTACCGCGACGAACAGATCGGCGATACTGGGCGTGCCGACTTCGCCGAGAGCGGCGAGTTCGCGACGATCGGCTCGGTCGAAAAGCAAGACACTCCGGCCGAGGCCCTGACGCTCGTGAATCGGCTTCAGGGCGCGTGCCGCAGCGGCCTGCTCCGGCTTTACCACCACCTCGGCGTAACGCGACTCGAGTTCTTCCATGCTGCAGCTCAGCACGATACGTCCGCCGTCAATGAACATAAGATCGGTAATCACATTCTGAATTTCTTCGACTTGATTGGTCGTGACGAGGATCGTCCGGTTGTGATCGAAGTAGTCATTTAAGAGCGAATCGTAGAACTGTTTGCGGTAGAGGATGTCGAGGCCGAGTGTGGGCTCATCGAGCACCAGCAATTTGGCGTCGATGGCCATGACCAGGGCGAGGTGGAGTTGCGCCACCATGCCCTTCGACAGTTCGCTGACCTTGCTGCGGCGCGAGATTTTCGTCTTGCTCAAAAAACCTTCGGCGCGAGGTCGATCGAACCGGGGATGTACGCCGGCGACATAGTCGAGAGCTTGCGAAACGCGAATCCAGCGCGGCAGAACGGCGACGTCGGCGATGAAGCAAACGTCACGCATCAGCAGGTCACGCTCAGTCCAGGGATTGCGGCCGAGCACGCACAATTCGCCCTCATAGGGAATCAGACCCAGAATCGCGTCGATCGCAGTCGTCTTTCCGGCGCCGTTCGGACCAACAAGTCCGAGAATGCCGCCTTCCTCGACGCACAGGTCAATACCGGCGAGTGCGACGGTTGAGCCAAAGGTTTTTCGCAAACCGCGGGCTTCTATGCATGCCATAGTTTCAGCGATCCTCCTTCTGTTTACGTTGCGTAGCTGGATTCGCGCCGGCCGGATTCGAGGCTCCGCGGCCATTTGCGGCGTTGAGAAGTTCTTCCCGTGTCAGGCCCAACCGCTCAATGGTTTCAGAGATGCGGGGCCATTCTTCCGAAAGAAATTTTTCGCGCTCGCCTTTCAGCAGCAGCTTCCGCGCACCTTCCTTCACGAACATGCCAAGACCTCGCCGTTTTTCCACCAGCTCCTCGTCAACCAGTTCCTGATAACCCTTAAGAACCGTGAGTGGGTTGACCCGATAGTCGGCGGAAACATTGCGTACCGAAGGCAACGGATCGCCTTCCTTTAGGAAGCCGTCGAGAATCATCGCCACCACGCGATCGCGAAGCTGGCGGTAAATCGGCTGATTGTCATTCCACTCGTGATCCATTTTTGTTCCCGCTGACTCGCTAACAAAATCCAGGACTGTTTCTCGTTACCAGATCCGTATGAGGCCCACAGCTTCACGAATCTGCCTCGCCGATACTTTTACCGAATCAAGAGCTGCCCCTTGATCGTTGACTCCCTTCACCGCGAAGACCCTCCGCATATGTGCTTGCTGCCTGAGTACATCTACGGCAAGGCAGCGATAAGTCTCACCTGTCCACGAGCTGAGCTTCTTGAAATCGGCAATAGCGTCCGGTGTAAAGGTCGATGCGATCAGAATGAATAGAAAGGAAACTGCAAAACGCGATTTCATGATCCATGCCCCTTTCCGCTTTCCCGGCGCAGTCGCTTGGCAAGGCTAAGTTCTTCTGCCCAAAGCCTTCTGGTCCGCGCGCGGACTTCGTTCCTGAACCTGCCCCTGAACAACGAGCCAGCGCGAGGTGCTGAGCCGCCTGCGAAGCGGCGTTACTTGCTTCGTACCAGATCGAAGTGCGCACGCACCGGTTTGTCTCCCGGCTTCATGTAGGTCCAGTCTTCGATGTGATGGTTCTCATCGATGAAGGTGAACACCGCGTGATGCATGTGCCCGTACTGCGTGCCACCCGAGAGATCGAGAAACTCGAATTCCACCGTTTTTTCGTCGGGCGACATCATCCCCGTCATGCGCGGCCGATTTCCGGCATCGCAATAATGGGTCAAGAGTAGGCGGTCTCCGTCCAGGTAAAAGACGGTCAGCGGATCGTCGGGCCGTGCGGCGCTCGTCGCCTCATGGATGAGCGCGTTACCCATGGAAGTCACGCAAAGCGTCACCTGCATGGGCTTGCCTTCTATGTCGGCTTCGGGCGGCACAGTGGACACATGGCCTTCCCACGACCCTGCCAGAGTTTTGAGCTTATCGAAAGATTTTTGGGCGCCGGACTGCGCCAGGGCCGCGACCGAAAGCGAAACCACGGCTGCGCAAAGCAGATAACGAAGAAATCGGGTTTTCATATTGCTTCTCCTTAGCGATTCGTGACTGATCTGGCTTCGGCTTCTCTGTCCGGCCGGGCTAAAGTTCACGTCGGAGTCGATCAATACTGTTATACTTAACTATAACACTAAAAATAAGTCGAGCTATTTTTTTGAGAAATATTCGCGAGCAAGCAAAGATGCCGGCTGAAATCTTTATAAACGGTTGGAAAGGAGCAGTTTAGTGGCTTCGTTGCCTCTTCCGATGGGAACACTGATCGGCTATTCAGCTTGTGTGGATGTGGGGCTGGCCGCGCTCTTGCGCTTTCTGCAAGGGCGGGCACGATGCTGCAATGCTATGAGCCGGTCGTTGACGGTCGCCTAAGATCCCTAGGAAATCGACAGTCGGGCACCCGCCCTTCGCAACGTGCGGCAAGGACGAGGCACCCATCGTGGTGGTGGCGTCGGCTGGCAAAAGGACTGGCCACCCCGCCCACTCTCGAAAGTTAGAATGAGTCCGTTCGTCCGCCCCACCCGCCTTCGACACAGTACCAAATTCGCCCGTCATTATTCGCCCGTCATTGACTCGCCCCGCAACGACACCTAACATTTCAGCCCAGTGATCGGGCAGACCATCTCGCACTACCGCATCGTTGAGAAACTGGGCGGTGGTGGAATGGGTGTGGTCTACAAGGCTGAGGACGTGAAGCTGCATCGCTTCGTTGCCCTCAAGTTCCTGCCTGACGACGTAGCCAACGACCCCCAAGCTCTCGCTCGCTTCCAGCGCGAGGCACAAGCTGCTTCCGCCCTGAACCATGCAAACATTTGTATGGTGTTCGAAATTGACGAGCGCGATGGTCGGCACTTCATCGTCCTGGAGTATTTGGACGGGTTGACCCTGAAGCACCGGATCGGCGGTAAGCCGATGGAGACTGAGGAGGTATTATCGGTTGGAATCGAGATCGCTGATGCGCTAGACGCCGCCCACTCCGCCGGAATAGTCCACCGTGACATCAAGCCGGCAAACGTCTTTATCACAAAGCGAGGACACGCGAAGGTTCTGGATTTCGGGCTAGCGAAGACATCAGTTGCGTCAAGGGCCGATGTGGATGGTAATGCGCCGACCATTGGATCCAGCGCCGAGCAGCTGACCAGTCCCGGAACCGCACTGGGAACGATTTCCTATATGTCGCCGGAACAAGTTCGCGCGAAGGAACTTGACGCCCGCACCGACTTGTTTTCGTTCGGCGCAGTTCTGTACGAAATGGTGACGGGCACGCAGCCTTTTCGGGGAGAGAGTTCAGGAGTCATTTTCAAGGCAATTCTGGATGAGCCACCAACGTCTGCGGTGCGGCTAAATCCGGACCTTCCGCCGAAGCTTGAAGAAATTATCAACAAGTGTCTGGAGAAAGACCGCAAGCTTCGTTATCAGCACGCAGCGGACATCCGCACGGACTTGCACCGGCTGGAGCGGGACACGGACTCTTCCAAGTTGCCTGCTGTGACTGGATCGCGATTCGTTCGGAATAAGCCATTTTGGTGGATAGCGGCTACGGCTGGCGTCATTGCGATGATCGTGATCGCCGCTTTCTTTTGGCAGACCAGACATTCCTCGGTTCAACCCACCAGGTTTGGAGGCTCACGAGC
>JASHTD010000192.1 GCA_030040725.1 Candidatus Sulfotelmatobacter sp.
TGCCCGTTCCGGTCAGGGCTTCGGCGGTTGTAGCCGGTTGAGCGTTGCTTGTGAAGGTTAGAGTTGCATTTGCCGCTCCCGCCGCCGAAGGGCTGAAGGTTACCGTGAACGGCATGCTCTTTCCCGCGTCAATCGTCACCGGCAGCGACAGCCCACTTACGCTGAACTGCGAATTGCTGGAATTTGCGGCCGTGACCGTGACGCTTGAGCCACTTGCCCTCAGGCTTGCAGAGGCTGTGGTGCTCGCGCCCGCGAGCGCACTACCCAGCGCAAGCGTGCTTGGAGTGACGGCAAGCTGCCCATCTCCCGACCCCCCGGATCCCGAGGAGTTAGACGACGAGGAACCACCGTTGCTCACACCCTGACAAGCCGTGAAGAAAGTGAGTCCAGCCAGGCAGAGCAGCGCGCCCACAACTTTCAGAACACCTTGAGTGGGCAGTTCCTTTTTTGATGTCGTTCTCATAATTTTGACGATGTCCGAATTTGGCATGATCGGATTTGGCGTCATCGGATTTACCGACGATCCGCGTTTCCAGTGTCCGCCATGCTTTCCGCTTGTTTGAAGATTGTGCCGTTCGTCGACGGGTCACAATAGATACCGTCGGTACATGACCGGCTCCGGCGACCCTAAGCCAATCAATCCAGTGCACTTTTTATGTTGTGGTGTGAGGCCGTGACCGGAATTATATAACGTCGGGCGTCCGCAATTTGGGGCTGAATTTCTGAGGATGTACCAACGGACATGTCCGTCGGGACAGGCTCGTACGCCATCTGGCGGGACCACGCCCAGAGCGCTTAGCCTTACACTGTGCCGAAGGAAAATTTAGCTAAGATTTATCCTATCAAGCGAAGGTATCGCCGGTTTGATCTTCAGTTGCCGGTGCGCCTGAGTTTCCCCGTAGGTGGGAGTGTTCGCGAAGTTGAGACGACCAGCAGGAATGTGAGCGTCGGTGGCATGCTACTGCAGGCTGGTGATGCGATCCCGCTTCACTCCCAAGTGAATCTCACCATGGATGTGCGGATAGCCGGGTCTCGGCGCCGGGTCCGCCTGACGAGCGAGGGCGAGGTGATCCGCGTGGAATCGGGTGGACCGGATGGTGGCTTTGCGATCGCTATCGAGTGCAAACGCCCGATCAAGGAAATCGAGACCAGGCTCTCTGTTGCCAGCTAAGCGCCGCGTCCTCTAACTACGGCTTGATCTCAAATACGGAACCAAGGGCGTCTGCGCCCGACAGTGTCGTGCCAAACAAGTAGCCTCGAACCAACGGGTTAAGATGCGCGAACTGGTTCGTGCGTCTGTCGCCCGCATGCGGCCAACTGTTTAACGGAGGACTCGAAGTACCGATGCTTGAAGCGTGCTCGCAGCTTGCCGATCCGTGTGGAAGCCTTTGCGGAGCGTGCACTGTGCTTCCGCATAGCACATCCCTCGTGCTATCCGGCAGCCGCAATGACTTCATAAGGACGCATCATTTCGTTATCCTCATGTTCGAGAATGTGGCAGTGCCATACATAGCGTCCCGTGAAACCAGTGAACGGGACAATAATGCGTGTGACCATTCGAGAATAGGCTCGTACTGTATCTTTCCAGCCGGCCTCGCCCGGATCGGGAGGTTGCGGCGGCCCGATGAAATGCAGCTGACGCCGGCTTTGAAACAGCCAGGGCTCGTAAGATCGACGGTCAAGAATCTGGAAGCGTACCAAGTGTAGATGAATGGGATGAGTGTCGTTCGTTGGATTGATCAGCGTCCAGATTTCCGTCGATCCCAGCACAGGCTTCTCGGTGATTGGCATCTTCCAGTGAGAAGCATTCAGCAGCAGCATGGTGGGATTCCCGGCCTTGTTAACGTATTCGTCGAGTGTGAGCAGGCGGGTTTGCACGGCCTGCGATTCCGGAATCTTCGGTACCGGCCTCAGAGTGCCAGGCAACGAACTTGTCTCCGTCACCTTCTCTGGCGAGACGCGAAATTGCATGACTGTGAAAGCGTCGCTTTTAAGAACGAGTTGCGCGCCCCGGTGCTCACTGAAATCGATAACCAGATCGGCGCGTTCACCCGGCGCAATTTCAATTTGAGTAGTCGGAACCGGCGCAGCGAGTAATCCTTGGTCCGTTCCAATCTGGTGGAACGGAGCGGCGTTGCCAAACGCCAGGTGGTAGGTGCGGGCATTGGACCCATTCAACACTCGCAAGCGATATCTACGCGGCTCAACTTCCTGATAAGGAAAAAGCTTCCCGTTGACTAGGATGGCGTTGCCAAAAACCTCCGAAACCCAGGGCGACTCCGGAATTGTCGAAATTGGATAAAGAAGCTGGCCATCCCGGGTCAGCAGGCGGTCATAGATAATGAGTGGCAACTCGTATTTGCCCTTCGGCAAATTAAGCGCATCCTCGATGTCATCCCTTATGAAGAATGCTCCCAGCAATCCTGCGTAAACATTCAGGCGATTGATACCCAGAGCATGATCGTGGTACCAGAGCATGGTCGCATCTTGCTCGTTCGGGTAGTAATAGAGCGACGACTTCCCGGGTACAACCCAGTCCTCGGGATATCCGTCGCTTTCGGGTCGTGTCTTGGCTCCGTGTAAATGCACAACCGTGCGGACTGTGGGTTTGTCGGCCTCGGCTCCGTGAATGGTCTGGTCAATGGGCAGGAAATGTTCCTGGGGCAATGCGTTTACCCACTCGACGAGCAGGGGTTCACCGGCTCGCGTCTCGAACGTAGGACCGGGCGCAGACGGCCCGAAGCTCCAGAGCCTGGTAGGCTTCAGATCGCGGTGAACTTGGCTGGTAATAGCCTGCGCCTGAATGCGGTAGAACGGAACGCGTATCTTTGCGTCGCCAGGACTGGTCCGAAATCCCTGATGCTGCGCAATTTTCGGGACCGGAAGTGGATCGACAAATTGCGCCAGGGTATTGACGTCGAGTGCCGCCGGCATGACCGGCGCCTGGTGCGCCATAGCATTCAGAAGCCTGCCTTTAGTGGCCGACAACGCCGCGGCCGCCATCCCCGACCGTTGCAGAAACGTTCGCCGTGTAATCACCAATCACCTTTCGAATAAGGAGCATACAACAACGGCAAGGCAGTGGAGTATCCCACCCGCCTTGCCGTTAATCGTCAATCGCTATTTCAGACTGCCGAAGATGATGCTAGTTCAACGGCTCGCCGGTGTATTCGTTAAGCAGGTACGGCGTGGTGCTTATTGTCTGACTGAAATTGAACAAGGAGCTGATCGAATCGGCGATGCCATCATACGAACCTTGCCCGATTCGCTGACTGCCCAGCCAATTGTCCTCGATGAAGCGGATCACTGAGCTTTGATCGGTGACCGTGTGATCCACGTAGTTGTGCTGTGCCCAAGGTGAGATTACGATCAGCGGTTGCCGCGGACCGTATCCGCACCGTCCCTGCACGTGCAAGGAAGTTGAATTGACCCCGCGCAGCGCATTGGTGCCGCTGCCGCAGCTTCCCGGGCCGGTAAGAGCATCGGCAGAAGTGTTCGAGCCGTTTACGATGGTGCCGAGCTGATGATCGTACCAGCCGTCGGAATCGTCATAAAGTACGACTAACGCCGTACTCGACCACTCCGGCCGTTGCTGAAGGAAGTTTGCGACCTTTACGACAAAAGTTTGCTCATCTAAAGGATCGGAATTTCCCGGATGGGCATCTTGAATCGCGATCGCCTTCAGGAAGCTGACCGCCGGGAAATTGCCGGCAGAAACTGCGGCAAAGAAGTCATCGACGTCATAATCGTGGTTGGCAGGATCGCCCGAGTAGCCAATTGTCTGCACCGACTTGGGGCGGGCGTGCGTTGGATTTGCAGTCGAAGCGTAATACTGGAACGGAGTGTGATGGGGGACGTAATCGTTCTGCGGCCCCGCGACCACAACACCCGAACTCGAAGAGCGGTTGCATCCGGTGGTGCCATTGGGATTGATGATGCTCAGGTTAAACCCGCCTCCGAACCATCCCCAGGTAATCCCCGCCGCGTCGAGCAGATCGCCAATATTCTTGCCGCTCATCTGCGCCGTTTCCGAACCGGAGCAAACATCGCCGTAGGGATCAGGGTCGCCGATTACTGTGTATCCGCCATAACCATCCCCCACGTAAGCGCCCGTGCCACCAGTCATTTTCGAAACGCCATTGGTCTGGCCCGAAATCAGGTTGATCGCTCCTACTGTGGAAGGACCAAAGTCGCTGCTATAAGAGTTGTCGCTCATTGCATAATGCTGGGCATAGTTCCACAACGCTGTCGTCGTATTGCCGTCGTAATAGCCCATCACCAGGCCGGTGGTCAGCACAGGTTGCTTGCCGACTTCCAAAGGCGGAGGACCTGGGTAGCCCGTGTACTCCGGGAACAAATCCATCGCGCCGCCATCGAAGGCTTGTTGTTCCGCCATGTAATCGTGATCCATATCCTGTGTGAAAGCTTGTGAGCGATCAAGCCGGAAAGGATTGGCTGACCCGGGTTCATTGGCGGGATTCAGGTTCGGGTTTTTGGTCAATAGGGCATTGCTCAAGCCGTTGACGCTGGGCGTATTTGGAAGGGCGTTGAAAGGCGGTTCTCCCGCGGGGTTGGTTGCGTTTGGATACGTGCCGAAATAGTGGTCGAAAGACTGATTCTCCCCGAAGATGATCACTATGTGTTGAATCGGCGTAGCCGTCTTCACATTTGCGGCGGAGGCTGCTGGCGTTATTACCGGCCCGGCCACAATGATCGCGACGAGACACAAAGACAACAGTTGACGCATAGATTTTTGTCCTTTCCAGACTTGCGGCGA
This sequence comes from Candidatus Sulfotelmatobacter sp., assembly GCA_030040725.1. GTDB lineage: Bacteria > Acidobacteriota > Terriglobia > Terriglobales > Acidobacteriaceae > Sulfotelmatobacter. The sequence continues at coordinate 4,778 of JASHTD010000192.1, forward strand.
AGGAATACCCCACAAGGGTGAAAGGAATGCTATGCAACCAAAGTTACAGGGACATTACAGGAATATTAAAATTGCATCGGAACAAGGGACTTATCGAATCGCACTGAATCTGGGTTCGATCCCGGAATGCCAACGCGGCAGATGAGATGGACAAAACGGGATCGGAACAGAGGGGCTCGTAACCCCAATGGGTCTGTCTGCCACTTAAGATTTTATCTGCGCCAACTGCTTTCGGGCATCCGCAGCGTCGGCTGAATTGGGACTGATCTTCACCACCAGTTGCAATTGCTGCCGCGCGAGCGCAGACTGGCCATTCTTCGCGTAGGCCATTCCGAGATGGAAGTGGGTTTTCGGATTGTCCGGGGATTTCATTTTCTGCTCAAGTTTCAGAGCCTCCTGCAACGAATCGATCGCGGATAAATAAGCGCCTTTCTGGTAGTAAATCCAACCCAAAGTATCGGCGATCGCGGGAGAAGCCGGTAATCCGCGTCGGGCGGTCTGCGCCAGCGACAGCGCCACGTCGAGATTCTGTCCGGACTGAAGCATGACATTGGCAAGCTTTCCCGAAGCCACAGAATTTTCCGGTGCAAGCACCAGAGCTTTCTGATAAGAGTCTCCGGCATTGGGCCAGTCCTGTTTCGATTCGTATATCTCACCCAAAAGAAGATAAAAATTTATCTCCCGCGGATAGACTTGCAGCGCCATGCGGTAGGTGGCGATCGCCTGATCGGTTTTTCCCGCGGCGGCCTGTACCTGACCGAGCTTGATCAAAGCGTCCGGGTTTTTTCGATCCAGTTCTGCTGATTTTTTCAGTGCCGATTCCGCGGCCGGCAAATCGTGCTTGCTATAAAAGAGCGCACTGCCGAGCAGATCATAAAACGCTCCATTGTTCGGCACTTTGGAAATCTGTGCCTCAGCAATGGCCAGCGCGCGCTCGAGCTGCTTTTGAGCGATGCAACTGTTCATCAGACCACGCAGCGCGTCCGTCGAATTCTGATTGAGATCAAGCGCGGTCTGGTAGGCCTTCGCGGCATCGCCGTACTGATGCTCCGCAAATTTCAGATTGCCCATCTGCACATAGCCGAACGAACTCTGCGGTGCAATGTCGATGGCCTTGCGAACGTCGGTTTCTGCTTCAGCAAATCGCTGGCGATTAATATTCGAAAGCGCGCGCAGAGCGTAGCCTTCGGGAGACGCCGGCCGCAGGTTGATGATACGAGTAGCGTCCTGATCCAGCCCTTGCATGTCTCCCTTACGCATGGCCGAACTGGTGAGCGACTGCCACCCCTCCAGCATCTCTGGCCGCAAACGCACC
>JASHTD010000193.1 GCA_030040725.1 Candidatus Sulfotelmatobacter sp.
CGACGCTTTGGTGTTGCTGCGGAACTATTCAATGGCGCAATCCTAAACCGTTACGAGAAGGCATTGGCCGAGCCGTCCGGTGACGGCGGTATTGTCCAGATTCCAGGCCGGAGACCTGATCGTCTCCGATATGTACCACGGTGAACGTCTCTATTGCGAAGTGATGGAGCGGCTGTTGCCCGGCATCGCCCCCGGCGCCGTCCTGATCTCAGGCGCCTGCGGCGTAAACAAGGCTTCAGGGGGACTCTGGAAGAAGGTCACCGCCGAATATCCGGAGCTTCGGTCACACATTGGCGACAATCCGCTTGCGGATGTGCGTCAAGCCCGCCGCTTTGGTGTTGCTGCGGAACTATTCAATGGCGCAACGCTCAACCGCTACGAGAAGGCATTGGCCGAGCAGCCGGGTGACGGCTCCCTGATCGCGGGCGCAAGCCGCGCGGCGCGCCTCTCCCTGGTGCGAAGCGACAGCCCTGCGGCCGACGCCGGCACAATCGAAGTTTTCACATCGGTGATCGGCCCGCTGATTCATGCATTTGTCTCCTGGATCATGCGCACGTGCGACGAAGAAGGAATACGGGACGTTTATTTTCTCGCTCGCGACGGGCAACTGCCATTCAGGATGTGCTCCAAGCTCCTGGCAGAAAATGGCCAAGGCCTTCGCTGCCATTACATCTATGCTTCTCGCCATGCGCTCCATCTTCCGGGATGCAATTCCGTCGACAACGCAGAGAGTTGGCTGCTCGATGACACGCCGCATCTGACATTGCGCATGATCGCGGAACGGGCCGGGGTCCCATTAGAGGTTCTAATTTCCGCCGCAAGCTCTTACATCTCCGTGGGACCGGATGAGAATATTCCCGAGGGCGAGCGCGGGCTTCTTGGCAGCGTCATCCGCGATTCATCGTTCGCCGCCGCCCTGACCGCCAGCGTCAATCGCGCATACGATGCCGCGTCGAAATATTATCTTGCGCAGGGATTCGCCAACGCGGGAAACTCCGCGATCGTGGATGTTGGCTGGAATGGTCGCTTGCAGCACTCCCTGGGAGCGCTCCTGGAAAAGTCGGGGCACCGGCCTGTGAAGCTTCTGGGCCTCTATCTCTCGCTTAACCGGCGCTTAGGTTGCGCTCCGGGGAGCGATCTTCGCGGCTTTCTCGGTGATCCGGAACGCCCGGAAGAGGCGGCGTTTGTCTATCGATATGGCGCAGTCCTTGAATCGGCCCTGATCGCGGATCATCCGACAACAATCGGTTTTGAAGTCGCGGACGGAATAGCGGGTCCCGTTCTTGCTGCGCCATATTCGCGAAGCGTTCAACGTAAAATTGCATTGCAGCATGCAGCATTCGATGCGTTTGTCGAGAACCTTGTATTGCTTTGCCGTGCCGCAGGGCGCTCGATTGAGCCCCAGACCGCATTGGCAATTGACAATTTCAAGAAGCTGATGACTCAGCCCAGCCGCTCAGATGGGCTGGCCTTTGTGGATTTCCCTTTCGTGAGCGGCCAAACGGGCGATGAAGCACTGCCAATTTGCAGAATGCTTAAGATTAAGGACTTGCTGAAGCCGAAGAGGGACCTGGGCTACTGGACGGAAGGCTCGTTAAGCGCAAGCGGATTTCGCGTGATCGCCGACGTTCGCAGGGCCATTTGGCGGACGCGGAAAAGGGCTCGGCTGGCTACAACGACGTTGCATCGCTGAGAATGTATCCTTAACTGGAGAAGAGGGTTAGACGAGCTGTGCAACGCGACCACACCAATCTCAGCGGCATGACAGCGAACCCGACCAGGCTTTGGAACGATCTCAGGAGCTTGTCGAATGTTTTTGTCTAAACTCAAGGCCGCATTCGGCCGTCTTCGCTCCATCGATGAGCGCACCAAGAAAATACAGGAATCTCTGGGCAGGATTGAGGGGCGGCAACTCCGGGATCTTCCTGCGGCCAATATTCAAGCCGCCGAATTCAGAGTGTTTTCGCAGTGGGGGGAAGACGGCATCTTGCAGCACCTTCTCGGGCGCGTCGAGGTCTCGAGAAAGATTTTTGTCGAATTCGGGGTGGAGAACTACACCGAGTCGAACACCCGGTACCTGCTCATGAACGGCAACTGGGCGGGACTGGTGATCGACGGAAGCCGTGAAAACATCGATTACATCAAGCGGGACGAGATTTACTGGCGTTATAACCTGAAGGCGGAATGCGCATTTATCACCAGAGAGAATATCAACGACCTGATTGGGCGGAACGGCATCAGCGGCGAGATAGGCCTGCTGTCGATCGATATCGACGGGAATGACTACTGGGTGTGGGAGGCAATTGAGGTTATCGCTCCCGACGTGGTTGTAGTTGAATATAACTCCCGTTTCGGGCCGGAGCGCGCGGTTACGGTGCCGTACGACGCGGGGTTTGTGAGGACGGCCGCACATTACTCGAATATCTACTACGGTTCGTCGCTGGCGGCGCTGTGTTCGTTGGGGAAACGGAAGGGATATTCATTTGTGGGGTGCAATACGTCGGGAGTTAACGCGTTCTTCGTCCGTAATGAGTCGAGGCCGCCGGACCTGCCGGAGCTTAAGCCCGCAGAAGGGTTTGTCCGATCGAAGTTTCGCGAATCGCGAGACCAGCGCGGCGCGCTGGCGCTAATGACCGACGCGGAGGAGGAGGCTATTCTCGATCGCCTGCCGGTTGTCGATGTTTCCTGAACGCCCGTCCCCGGCCCTCGCCACAGGTGGAGCGAAGGCACGGGATGCCGGCGTTTGACTTCCAGATTTCAGCTCAGGAAAGCAACAAACGGCGCGCTTGATTTGACTGATTTAGAGGCATTGATTTGAACTGGGTAGAACCGATTGAGAGGTTAATGCAATGAAGGCTGTTGTCACTGGCGGCGCGGGGTTCATCGGCTCGCACGTAGTCGATTGCCTGCTGTCGCGCGG
>JASHTD010000194.1 GCA_030040725.1 Candidatus Sulfotelmatobacter sp.
CATAACGCCCAGAATGTCGTCCCGAGTGAGCAGCCTCTTATGCCAAGTGCGAAACTGGTCGTTTGCTGCCTTCAAGAGTCCCAGAGCGTAACCTGTACTCCCCAACGCGCGTCAGGATTTTCTTCCGAGAAAACTTCGCATACCTTCTCGAAAGAAACCTGGTTTTCAATTGGCACGTTCCACCTCGGGATAATGCACGCGTGTCATCGCGTCCCTACCATCCTCTGGTCTGCAACATCTGCGCCTCATCCAGCGCGCTGACGGCCAGGCCTTTCATCGCACCCTGCAGATCTTCGCTGACTTCAAGTAACACTTTAGGGTCTTGATAGTGCGTGGCGGCGAGGACGATGGCGCGCGCTCGCTTGGCGGCTTCTTCCGGGTCGGCGAACTCTGTCGAGTTCTTCATGAAAATTCCGCTGCCGACGAACACGGCTTCGGCTCCGAGCTGCATTACCAGCGAGGCGTCGGCGGGCGTGGCGATGCCTCCGGCGGAGAAATTCGGCACCGGCAGCTTCCCTTCCTTCGCGACCATCTTGATTAACTCGTATGGAGCCTGGTGCTCTTTGGCTTTGGCGTAGAGTTCTTCTTCGCTGAGCACGGTGAGAATTTTCATCTCCTGCACGATCTGCCGCATGTGCTTGACGGCGTGGACGACGTCTCCGGTGCCGGCTTCGCCTTTGGTGCGGATCATGGCTGCGCCTTCGGCAATGCGTCGCAAAGCTTCGCCGAGATTGCGCGCGCCGCAGACGAACGGCACCTTGAACGCGTGCTTGTCGACGTGGTGGGCCTCGTCGGCGGGGGTGAGCACTTCGGATTCGTCGATGTAGTCGACGCCGAGTTCCTGCAGAATTTGCGCTTCGGCAAAATGCCCGATGCGGCATTTGGCCATCACCGGGATGGAAACGGCGGCCATGATCTCGCGAATCTTTTTCGGCGAGGCCATGCGCGCCACTCCGCCTTCGGCGCGGATTTGCGCGGGCACGCGCTCGAGCGCCATGACCGAGACGGCTCCGGCTTTTTCGGCGATGATGGCCTGCTCGGCGTTCGTCACATCCATAATTACTCCGCCTTTGAGCATTTCGGCGAGGCCGGTCTTGAGGCGGAGAGAAGTGGTGTTGGAACCATTGTTGTTCGACATGTCGTGGATACCGTGGGTACCTTTTCGCAAGCGCGAAGGATGGGCAGCGCAATACTGCCGACAGCTTCTATTTTACAGGGCGTTCATGATTCGCGGTACCCCGTGCGCTGTAGCGATCCTTCGACTAGGCTGCTCTCCCTGAGGGGGGCAGCTTCGCTCAGGATGACAGCCACTACCGACAGGCTGTTATTTCATCAATGCTTTACCGGGGTTATAGGGATCCTTCGACTGCGAATCTGGTTCGCGAAGCGAACCAGATTCTTCGCTCAGGATAACAAAACCGAAGGTTAGAACCAGGCTGTAAGACTGGGCCGGCGCCATTGCAAAATCTGCTGAAACGATAGCGAACTGTATCGCACTATGCTATATATGTTCCGCTTGAGGCTGCGATCACGGGAAACCGGTGCGTGCGGGGCCGGGTCCGTTCAATTTACATAACATTTCTGCGCGTCGTCGGCCCGCCTGCCCTACGGGATTATGGAGAACGGGAGCAGCCTGGAGGGCGTTCCCATAAAAACAAATAAAGAACCTAACCCTTTGCATCGCAAACGCACGAAGATCTTTTTGGGGCCTTCGCGATGGTTGTCGTTTGCAGCAGTCGTCACATTTGTAATCGGAGCTGGCGCGACGGAAAACGGGGCCAGTGTTTACCCAGTCGGAATCGAAACCGTGCTGCCGGGCCTGACACCGGTTCCTGGCGGCACGATGTTGTACGGGTATGTGGCTTCTTATCGGGCAAACGCGCTGGACAACTCCGAAGGCCAGAGCGCGGTTCCTGACTTCCAAATTGACGTATTTGGGACAGCAATCAAGATTGTTCACAATTGGAATTTGCCCGTGTTCGGCGGCACTTTGAACAACAACATAGCTGTTCCTTTTCTCCACGAGACGCTGAATCTTCCGATCGGGCAGTTCACCAAATCCGGTATCGGTAATTCCAGCATCGGGGTCGTAGAGTTAGGTTACAAGAAAGGAAATTGGCATTGGCTCTACGAAGGCGACCTTCTACTTCCGGCGAGCTTCTATTCAAAAGGCGCGGCCCTGAACGTAGGGCAGCACAATTACGCTGTGGCTCCGGTTACCGCCTTCACCTATTTGCCGTCAGAGGGAAGAATAGAAGTCAGTTCTAAAATCCAGTACATCATCAACTCCGAGGACGTGGCCACGCGCTATCACAGCGGAAACGAGTTCATGTGCGAATATGTCGCGATGAGGGAAGTATCCAGACGCGTAGCGCTCGGAGTGAACGGCTACTTTTATCAGCAAACCACCGATGACCGTCAAGATGGAACCGTTTTTGCAGACGGATATCGCGGGCGTGATTTTGCCGTTGGCCCAGAATTTCGCTTTAAGATTGGCCGGCACAGCGGCTTTGCTCTCAAGTACCAGCACGACACGTTGGTCCAGAACAGACCGCGCGGGAACGCGTTTTGGTTTCAGTTCGGAGTTCCGCTCGGTCGGGGGAGTTCCAAGCAATAGCTGGACTGCAGGGGCGCCATCTGTCAGCAGCAGCCGTCGAGGTGGGAAAAACCTATGCGACTCGTCATCGACCTTATTCATTCTCCGGCATAGGATTGCGCACAGCTCACCCACCCTTTCCAATCCTCGGGGCCTCGCGCCGATCCGCGGCCGACCGGGTTTCAACATGTGCTCAGTCTCGTAGTAGCGAACCTGCCGGAAGTGCGGCAGGCGGCGAGGCGTGGCACCCAGCTTTTGGAAAACTGTGAAAATTGGGCAGCCTATTTCGTAGGTGCGCATGCAGAAGCCAAGGCTGGGCAGTCCCCGTCGGACAGGAGTGTCCGACCCACACACGGTCCTGACTAAACTACGGCATTACCGGTAGGACGAGGTGCGATGGCAGATCGTGCGAGCAGTAGATACGCTGTGTTGCTGGGATGTAGTCCGATGCGGCGGCTTTGTAGATGCTGGGAACAAATTTCTGCGGGTTGCGGTCGATGACCGGGAACCAGGTGGATTGAATCTGCACCATGATGCGATGGCCTTTGAGAAACACGTGATCGTGATCGCGGAGTGGAACGCGCCATTCGGTTGGCTTGTTGGGCGTAAGCGGATGCGGTTTCTCGAAGCTTTCCAGATAGCGGCCGCGGCGGACTTCCATGGCGATAGGTAATTCGTATCCGTTCAGTGATTGCGCGTACTGGCCGGGCTTGGGACCGTCATCTTCTTTCCAATCGTTTTTCTGCGCGTTTTGCGGGTAGACGTCGATCAGCTTGACGATGAAATCGCTGTCGGTGCCGGAGGTGGAAGCGAAGAGATCGGCGGCGAGCGGGCCGGTGATGGTGAGATCGTGATCGAGAGGTGCACTCACGAAGGTGAGCACGTCGGGACGGTTATCGACGAAGCGCTGGTCGGCCACTTCCCAGGTGCGCCAATCTCCGGCGGGATATGTGGGAGAGATTGGGCGCTGGCGATAAGGGACGGGATTGGCAGGATCGGAAACGTATTCGCGGTAGGGCTTTGAGGATTTCGCTGCAGGCGCGTCGAAGGACAACGTGCCGTCACTGTGGAGATATAGATTTGTCGTCTTCGATTCTTTTGGCGGCCACTCAGTGTAGGTGTGCCAGGTGTTCGATCCGCTCTGAAATGTGCTGGCCTGCCATGCGGGTTTTTCGCCTTCGCCGTGCAGGTAATAACGGAAGAATGGAGCTTCGATCTGCTCGCGAAACTCGCGCGAAGTTTCATGGCCACCGAATGGGATCAGACCGATGGCGTCGCCTTTGGGCGCCTGCCACTCGCCGTGATACCAGGGGCCGGCGACGATGAAGTCGTCGTGATCGGGATTGTTCTCTGCGGCGTGGCGAAAAATTTGCCACGGTCCCCAAGGATCTTCCTGGTCCCAGAATCCGGCGACGTTGAGATTGGGAACGGACGATGAATGAAGCTGATTGACCCACGCTTCTTTTTTCCAGAATTCGTCGTAGTTGGGGTGGTCAATGGTCGAGTTCCAGTAAGGAATGGAGCCGTGAAGATATTTCGCATTGATGTTCGAGAGCGGACCGAGGTTGAGATACCACTCGAAGGTGTCGTAGGTTTCGAATTCGAAATGCGTGTTCTTGTTCTTGTCAGCCTGTTCGAGAACAGCGTATTCGAAGTCGTAACTTTCGCGAAGGGCGCCGTAGCGGTGATCGTCGTCGTTCATCCACTGATCGACAGGCGAGGCCTGCTCGCTCATGGCTTTGAGCGCGGGGTGGGGATGGAGAAGCGCAAGCCCGGTGGTGAGGCCGTCGTAGGAGACGCCGTACATGCCGACCTTGCCGTTGTTGTTGGGGACATTCTTGACGAGCCAGTCGATGGAGTCGTAGGCGTCGGTGGTTTCGTTGGTGTCTTTCGGATCGTTGAGGTTGACCTGTGACGAGAGCTTGAAGACGCCTTCGGATTTGAAGCGTCCGCGAAGGTTCTGGATGACCATGATGTAGCCTTCTTTTTGCAGCTCCTTCCAGGAAGATGGCATTTCGGTGGGAGCCTTCTCGGGGACGCCGTAAGGTGTGCGGCGAAAGAGAATCGGAAGTTTGCCCTTTTGATCAATCGGCGCAAGGATGACGGTCTGCAGGTGAACTCCGTCGCGAACGGGGATCATGACTTCCTGATAGGTGAAAAGGGGGTTGGCTTCGGGTTGAGGCGCAGTTTGGGCGATGGCCGAGATGAGAAGAAAGAAAACAATAGAAAAGTGGGGCAGGAATCTTCCGACAGTGGTTTTCATGGGCGGGCGCAGTATAGCAAGAGGAGGCGGGAGAGAAAAGAGATGCTGTGGAGGTGTTGGCGGTCCCACTTCTCGCGCACAAAACGCGCGAGAAATGGGGCACCCGCCTCTGGAACAGCGCGCCGACGGTTGGGTGCGGGTAGGGATCCTTCGACTTCGCATTGCGGACCGCGAGCGGTCCGCAATGCTGCGCTCAGGATGACAGCGTTCGAGCTTCCGTCGGGATGACCATCCTCTTCCGCTGGCCGACCTATCTCTCGGCAAATCGGGCGAACATTTTTTCCGGGTCGATGGCGATGAAAATTCCTTTGCTGCGGGCGAGCACTTCGCCTTTTTCGTTGAGGATCTGGGCGGTGTTGACGTGCGTGCGGCCGCGCTTTTGGATTTCGCGTCCTTCGACGCGCAGCGGCTTGTGCAGCGGAACGGGCTTGAGGTATTCGACGGTCATCTCACGGGTGAGCGCAACGACGTGATGCAGTTTGTTGACCTTGCCCATGGCGTCGTCGAGGATCGAGGCGATGATGCCGCCATGGCAGTGGCCGGGCGGCCCGGTGTAGCGCTTGCCGAGGCGAAAGCGGCAGACGAAAGTCTGGCGCTCTCCGTCGAGGATGAATTTGAGGCGCATGCCTTCTGGGTTGTTCTGTCCGCAGACGAAACAGTAGTTCTTCTGCATTTTGTGATAACGGGTTTCGTGGCCGTGGGGCTTGAGGCGCATGGAGGGATTGTAAAGGATGGGGCTGGATCGCTGGCTTGATCGGTTTCCGAGCCCACCCTGTCGCAAAAAACGCGACAAGGGTGGGGGCAACCGCGGGGCGAGGTGGTGCGACCGCGCGAGGGGTAGGGATTCTTCGACTTGCGCTCGCATTGGCTCGCGCGGCGCTCAGAATGACATTGAGATTTCGTATACGGCGGGTTAATCATTTCGTAAACCGGCTTGTTACAATAAATGCACTATGAACGCGCACGCTTTTGTCGATGTTCCGACGGCGCTTGGAGACATCCGCGCCGGACGGATGATTGTTGTGATCGATGACGAAGACCGCGAGAACGAGGGCGACCTGACCCTGGCGGCGGAAAAGGTCACGCCGGACGCGATCAACTTCATGGCGAAGTACGGGCGGGGATTGGTATGCCTGACGATGACCGAGGAACGGCTGGAGCATCTGCGGCTGGGTCCGATGTCGGCAGAGAACACTTCGCAGTACGGGACAGCATTTTGCGAGGCGATTGACGCGCGGGTGGGAGTGACGACGGGAATTTCCGCCTATGACCGGGCGAGAACGATTCAGGTGGCGATCGATCCGTCGACGAAAGCAAGCGACCTGGCGAGGCCGGGACACGTCTTTCCGCTGCGGGCGCGCAAAGGCGGAGTGCTGGTGCGGGCGGGACAGACGGAGGCGTCGGTTGACCTGGCGCGGCTGGCGGGACTGATTCCGGCGGGAATCATCTGCGAAATCATGAAAGATGACGGGACCATGGCACGGGTTCCGGACCTGATTGAATTCTGCCGCGAACACAATCTGAAGATGCTGACGGTGGCGGAGTTGATCCGGTACCGCATGGCGCACGAGCGTTACGTGCACCGCGTGGGCGAAGCGCTGGTGGATACGCGGTTTGGCGAGTTCCGGCTGATAGCGTACGAGAGCGAGATCGATGGCGGGGAATCGCACGTAGCGCTCATCCGTGGGGATGTTGAGAACAGCGATACACCAGTGCTGGTGCGCATGCACGCGCACTGCCTGATGGGAGACGTTTTCGGGGCGACGGGTTGCGAGTGCCACGCCACGCTGGAGGGAGCTCTGCGGCGGATTTCGCAGGAAGGGCGCGGCGCGCTGATTTATCTGCACCAGAGTTCGAAAGGATTTTCAATCGATAAAGTGGGCGAGAAGACAGCGCTTACTTTTCATCGCGGACGCAAGTTGCCGTCGTTGCTGGACAATGAAAGGCAGACGCAGCGGGAGATTGGGATCGGGGCGCAGATTCTGTCGGACTTGAATTTGCGGAGAATTCGGTTGCTGACGAACCGGCCGAAGCGCGTGGCTGCTCTCGAAGGATTTGGAATTGAGATTGTGGATCAGGTGCCGGTGGAGTTGAAAGCAGGGAAAGTGCTTCTGTAGCCGATCGTCACGGCGTGCCAAGCCACAGGCCCCAAAGCGAAAGCCCGATCATCGAAACTCCCAGCACGACAAAGCAGACACGATAAAAGAGCTGGTTGGGCAAAGGCTCGGTCGAATATTTCAAGTGAAATTCTTCTCCGCTGAAAACCACCCAGAGGGCAGCAGCTCCCATGAATATGGCCACACAGTGGCGCATATACCAAGGAGGATCGATCAGGCGGAAGCCGAGGAAAACTGCGGATGTGGAAAAAGGAATCATGGCCGACTGAGGCGACCCTATAGGCTCAAAATGGCTTGCGCACGACGACTTCACTCTCCTGAATGAAGAACTGCGCCGAGCACTTTTCTGAGCCGCAGATTACCGGAATTAGACCGTTGATCTGGCGCCGGGTAATGAGGCCGAGCATGCCGCAAGAAGGGCAAGAGAGCACGGCCCAATACGGATCTTCCTTTTCGCCGACTTCACCGGCGTTTTCCAAAACGAAGACGGTTCCAGGCTGCATCTGCTCGGGAATCCACTCGTTCAAGATGTCCAGTTCTCCGACCATGCATTCCTCCTGTGATGAACCCCTCGACGATGAGTCCTCTCTTCGCTAAATCTTTGGATAGCCTAAGAAACCTTTCTAGCACGCCTGCGTTCGGATGCCGATGTTACGGAGGTACTCGCTTTGCGCGCCACGAGCTCGGCGCGGACCTGCCTTACGGCGTCACTGAGGCAGATGCCCAGGATCGGCTGGCGCGAATTCTTCAGGATGTCGACGATCTGACGCGCCGAAGTTTCGAGATAAAGCCGCTTGCCGTCGGTGAGCAGGTGAACGTCAGAGTTGCGCGCCGTGATCTCAGCCAGGCCCTTGCCGAATTCACGCTGCAAGAAGCGCATAACTTTGCGGACTCCCTGAAGCGAAAAACCTTTATCGCGTAGCTCGCGGATCACGGCCATTTCCATCACCTGCTGCCGGGAATAGAGGCGGCGGTGCCCGACGCGCTCGGGTTTGACGACGCCTCGCTCGTCCCACCACTGGAGCTGGCGGGCCGTGACGCCAGTGAGGGCGATAACCTCCTGCGATGGAAAGCTCTCAGGCATTATGCGCACTTTATGTTTGAAACAATTTATAAGGCAAATGTTTGAAACATTTTAGATGCAGGGTGGTGGGTGTCAACTGAAGAGTGGGCGAGCGGGTTAACTAGAAGAGTGCGGGTGGGATCGACGGTTGAGCGGTCGGATTGTCGAGCTATGAACCACTATAGGGATTCTTCGGCTCGGGCTCGCCTTCGCTCACCGCCTCGCTCAGAATGACAGGGGAGGGGCGCGGGTGCCGAGACGGAGGGTGAACCGCCGCCGACGAAGTGGACGATTTCGAGGCTGTCGCCGTCTTTGAGCTCGATGTGCGGCCAGCGGTCGCGAGGTGCGATATCGCGATTGAGTTCGACGGCGACGCGATCGGATTTCATTCCGAGAGTTTCGATCAGGGCTGAGAGCGTGAAGGGAGTGGATGGAGGCGCGTCGTCAAAGGAGCGATCTTCTCCATTGATGAGAATTTTCATGGATCAACGGCTGAGTTGCAGGTCCGGCCTTAGTGTAGCAGGCCGGACCGGCAACGAATTACGGCAGGTAGAACCACAGATCGCTGAATTGGGTGGTGGAGTTGAACGAGCCGCCAAAAAACCAGAAACCACCGGCAGCGTCGATGAAGCCGACAGAGCCGGCGCGGCCTCCCGGAATATTGTCGGCGGCAGCCGTGCCCTCCACGCCGTAGGTTCCCTTTTCATTGGCTGTGTTCGAGCCGCTCATCCAGATCCATTGTCCGCCGGTGTATTCCCAGATGTCGTTCAGGCTGCCTCGGACAGTGGTTGAGGCAAGACCGTTACCGGCGAAGAGCCAGAAGTTGCCGGACGTATCGGTCAAAGCGACGGCGCTATCTCTGGACCCAGGTACGTTGGGAGAGGTAGTGGTTCCGGCCTTTCCCTCAGTTCCGTATTGCCCCGGCTGGCCGTTCACATTCTTGCCGCCGATCCAGGTCCATTGGCCAGCGCTGTACTCCCACATGTCGTTGAGGTCACCCGATTGGTCGTTCGTGTCGGAGCCTTCTCCTCCGAACAGCCAGAAATTGCCGGCGGAATCGACCCAGCCCATGGCGCTATTGCGGCTTCCGGGCATATTGGTGGAAGCAGCTTTGCCGACCGTGCCGTAGGTTCCAGCCTGGTCGATGGTGTTCGAGCCAGCTACCCAGGTCCATTCGCCGTTGGTGCCGTATTTCCACAGGTCGTTGACGTTGCCGTTTCCGTTGCTTCCCACGGCAAAACCACCGAAGATCCAGAAATTCCCGGCCTGATCGGTCCACTCAACCGCGCCCGACCGCGATGCGGGAATATTGCTGGACGAGGCTATGCCCTTGGTTCCGTAAGTACCGGACTGATTGGCGAGATCGGAGCCGCTCATCCAGGTCCATTGACCGCCGCTGTATTTCCACAGGTCGTTCAGGTATCCGATTGTGCCCGCCGAGTCACCGCCGCTTCCACCAAAGAGCCAAAAGTTGCCGGCCGAATCGGTCCATGCAACGGCGCTTTGCCTCGATCCTGGAGTATTGGTTGAGGCAGGAACCTTCTGAGTGCCGTAAATGCCGGATTGGTCTAAGGCGGTGCTGCTGCTCATAGAAGTCCATTCGCCAGCACCGTACTTCCAAAGGTCGTTGAGATCGCCGCTGTGACCCTGGGAATCGTAACCATTACCGCCGAAGAGCCAGAAGTTGCCGGACTTATCTGTCCAGGTCACGGCATTGTAGCGGGCGCCAGGGATAGCGCCAGGAGCGGTGTAGATTCCGGGTTGGTTAGTCATATCGGGGCCGTCGACCCACTTCCACTGGCCGACCGGATTGTCGTCGGTGCAGACGATCGTGACCGCAGTCACGTTTGCATTGGCGGTTCCGCTGGCGTTTGAGGGCGAACAAGTCTGTGATGGAGCGGCCGGCTGGGTGAGAACGGTGACGCTGTAGGGAGTGCCGCCATCGACTGGAGCCGAGAAGGTAAAGGAACCGTTGGCTGCAATGGACAGGTTGTTGGCAAGATTATCTTGCAGAACCAAGCCGACGCCGACCAGGCCCTGAACCGACCCGGTAACGGTAAACGTCACGGTGGTGCAAGAGATGGTGACGCTGACATTGGCATTGGCGGTTCCGCTGCCGTTCGTGACAGTGCAGGTTTGCGTGGGGTCCGAGGGCTGGGTTAAGACCGTGACCTTATAAGAAGATCCACTATCGACCGGACTGGAGAAGCTGAAAGCGCCGGATTGTTTCACCGTGAGGTTATCGCTGCCGTTGTTCTGCAGGACGAGGCCGGAGCCGGACAAACCGGACACACTGCCGCCAACTGTGTAGGTTACAGGCGGAGGGTTGTTGCCGCCGGAATTAGAGCCCGATCCGCAAGCGGCGATAAAGATGGATATTGCGATAACCAGAGTGGCCTGGCAGGACTTTAAATATCTCATAGACTTAAAGGTTATTGCCCCAATTTGGGAATCGAATTGAGCTGGACGTCGGGGGACGGCCTAAGGTGAAACCTGTAGGGGATTAACGTGAGTATGCTGGGGGCGATTTCGGTTGTCAAGGACAAAACTTGCACACTGATAGGGATAAAAGTCTTTTGTTTTCGAGGAGACGAAAGTCTCCATGAAGCGCGGTCAAGCTGTGCTAGTCAGCTTTGCGCAGCGCGAATTTGCGGGTAACGGTTCGGCCCTCGTGATTGGCCTGGACCATAACGGAGGAATCGGGTAAAGCGGTTTCTTCGACCTCAAAGGAGATGACGGCTCCGCCACCGGAATCGGTGACGGCCTGAGTATAGAAAGGTGGCGCGTCGGGTCGGGCAAAGCGGAAGGTGAGGCGCGCGCTGGCGACAGCGGCTCCGGATTCGGTGACGCGCAGCTGCATGGTGAGGTTGCGATTGGCGTGAATGGAACCTGCGTTTTCCCATTGCACGTCGAGCTGTTTGATAGCGGCGAGATTTTCACCCTCGGCCTTGTCGAAAACACTTTCCAACTTGCCGGCCTTGATGGCCTCGAGCACTAGCCGGTGCTGTTCGCGCAGTTGCTGTTCTTTCTGCGGATCGCCGAAGCCAGGCTGGAGGGCGGATTCGGCATAGGAGATGGCTTTCTTGCCGATGCAACGGCCGCGCACGAAAACCTGAGTCTGAAGCAGCTTCTCGTTTTCACGCGCTTCGCTTTGCACGTGATAGATGGTGTCGCCATGTTTAACGTCGGTATTGAAGCCGAAGATCATAGAGGATTGAGTAATTTTGAAATTTGGTAGTCGAGTAATTTACAAGAAACTTTGTGAAATTCTGCGCGGTTCGCTACCGCAGCGAGCCGCATGATTTCAATTACTCAATTACCAAATTTCCCAATTACGAAGTTTTTATTTTCTCTCATTCCCAAATTTGCAGAAATGCCGCGCGTTCCCTTGACACTCGCGCACACCAGCCCCTAATCTAGAATGTTTATCATTGCTTCGCGCGAATTATATATAGCTCGTCCTATGCCGGACAATTACTTTGCTCGCTACCTGCCGTTTCTCATCCATATTCTGCTGGCGAGCTTGATTGCGACCGCGATTATCACCCTTTCCTGGATTGTTGGACAGCGCAAACCGACCCGGGCCAAGATGGCTCCCTATGAATCCGGCATGACGCCGGTGGGTGACGCCCGCGGGCGCTTCTCGGTGCAGTTCTATCTGGTTGCGATGCTGTTCATCCTTTTCGATGTTGAGGCAGTTTTTCTTTATCCCTGGGCGGTGATCCTGCGCGACCTGAAGCACTTTGGACTGTGGGAAATGTTTGTTTACATCGGGATCGTGCTGGTTGGATTCTTTTATATATGGAAGAAGGGCGTGCTCGACTGGGGCCCGGACGCGATGCGCGGGAGAGTACGTTAAATGCCATTGGCTCCTGCGATCACCGATCTTGAACAACTGAAGGGTCATCCGGCGGTCGCGAAGCTGTTGGCGTGGAATTCGGCATCGGTCACGGGCGTTAAATTCGACCGCGACGAAATGACGATCTATGTAGACCGGTCGAACCTTCGCGAAGCCTGCGCGCTGCTGCGGGATGACGCCGAGTGCGCATTCAACTTTCTTTCCGATCTAACCTGCGTGGATTGGTTTCCTGCCGAGCCAAGATTTGAGGTTGTCTATCACCTGTTGTCGATTCCGAAAAAAGAGCGCGTGCGGCTGAAAGTCAAGCTGGAAAGCTCCAGCCCGGTTGTTGATTCGGTAACGCCAGTGTGGCCGGGCGCGAATTATTTCGAGCGAGAAATTTTCGATCTGTTTGGGATCCGGTTCAGCGGACATCCGTATTTGAGGCGATTACTGATGCCTGAAGATTGGGAAGGACATCCGCTGCGGAAGGATTATCCGGTGGAGGGATACCGGTAGGTTATGGCGCATCTGACACCCACGCCGGTGCTGGAACCCGCGCAGGATCGCACCATGATTCTGAACATGGGGCCGCAACACCCTTCGACGCACGGAGTGTTACGGGTGCTGCTGGAGATCGACGGTGAAACCGTGGTGCGGCTGATGCCCGATATCGGATTTCTGCACACGGGAATTGAAAAGACCTGCGAAGC
>JASHTD010000195.1 GCA_030040725.1 Candidatus Sulfotelmatobacter sp.
GACGCCAATTGAATTTCGGAAACGGCCGCAACTACAAGCGGATCGTTGCCGAACGTGAGCCGCGTCCATTCTTCTACGATCGCCCTGGAAGTGAGATTAGGATTCCACGCCAGCCGGGCAAAACCGTATAAATTCGCCAACACAAGATGATTTCCTAACCAGTTTTCATCGAGACCAACATTGGCAACTCCGATGTACCCCCCCAACGAGCGATGAAAGCGTGTGCCGCCGACAACTTCTTTTACTGGCGTGAAGCGCCTGCCCACGCGCAAATCGAAATCCACAACTTCTTTCCACATCGGAACCAGAAAGCATGTGTGCCTTTGCTGCCCGGTGTATTCCTGAGTAATTTGCAGTTCGATTCCAACGTTCGTACGTTGCAAGCCGCCCAATAACGGCGATACCGGCTCGCGCACCTGAAAATCGATGGGGCCATTCTTGATCTGGACGATCACGTTTTCATCGAACTTGCCATCGAGCGGATGAAAAATCTCGTAGGCAGCTTTCGCGCGGTCATTTTTCAGATTCCGCCAATCGAGATGATGGTCATAAACAAAAGCTCGATAGAAAACTACTCCGCCATGCGGTTTGAGCGCCCTCGCAATCACGTTGGCGGCATCGACTGGTGTACGGCCATAAACTGCGGGGCCAAGGCGCCCTTCAGAATCTGCCTTCACAACCACACCGCCAAAGTCGGGGATCCGGCGATAGATCTCGTCGAACTTCTGTCGCCACCATTCGGCGACGCCGGAATCGAGTGGATCGAAGGTGACAAGAGCTCCAACTGCTTTGGGAGTGCTCAGATCGATTGAGATTCCTAGCTGAAGTCCCCACGGCCGAAACACCTGCGCGATTCGCACAAGTTGCGGAATGAAATCGGAGTCGAGGATACGCGAGTCGGCATTGACGTTGTTGATTACGCAGCCGTTAATGCCGACCGATGCCAGCAACCGCGCGTATTCGGAGAGTCGCGTAAGATCCGTTCTTACGCTGCCGTTGTCAAAGAAGATGGATCGTCCGCCATAGCCGCGTTCGATGCTGCCATCGAGGTTGTCCCATTGATTGACCCAGCGTACCGGTGCGGATGGCCGCTCCACATCGTTCAGCGAGCCGATCGCTCCGTGCTGTCCGATGATTTTCAGGAACTGAAATACGCCGTAGAGAACACCGCGATCACTGCCTCCGGCGATGATGATGTACGGGAAGCCGTGGAGTCTGCGCGAGCTCAGCCAAAAACCATCCTCCGGCGGTTTTTGGGGAATACGAAATTCGGGGGCGACGCTTGCGATTTGCTCCGCCGTCGCCATCAGGATGGCGGGTTCCGAAGGCATAACCGCGCTGAATTCCGGCTTGATGCCGAGCATTCCCTCCAGTCCACGAGCGAGTTCGCTCTTCGCGCTGCCGAGGATTTCCGAGTCTCCAGACGCCACGATCAAGTGGGGCAAGGACTTGTAGTCGATCGCCTGGTTAGCTTCCAGCGGCGCATACCGCAGCCAGGCGTCCGCTCCTGTTTCGGCAAGCGAGCGCGAGACAAATGCGCCGCACAAGAGCAGCAAAAGAATGCGCACCAAATTTTCTCTTCGGATACATCGCCGCACAAAAACTGATTGCGTTAACGTACACGAGTGAGTTATAACCGATCCTGCCCTACGAGAAAAAAGCAACATGAGAAGAGGCGAACCCACGCTGCGAGTCGACTTTGCCACCAAGGGCAATCCCGCCTGTTCGCTCTGCGGTATGCCATTCGGCAGTGAAGGCATGGCACGGTCCCTGATGGATGCCTTTGTCCTGCACGTACGCCGCCAGCATGTCAGTGCCAATGAGAATTCCACGATAGGTGCCAAGTCCTACGGGTCAGCCCATTTTATGCGGCGCTCGGAAAATTTGGCGAACCGGCTGCGCGGGCTGGCGCGAGCAAAAAATCGTAGCCGTGCCTAGCACGAATTCCCGATGAGACAAACTCGCGCGATCTTTACTCCGCCAGTTTCTGATGGCCTTTGATGCGGAACGCCGCCTCCGTGATTGCGGCCGAAGTTCCCGGCTGGCCTCCACCTAAATCAATCCGGTAGGTCCCTTTTGCTACGAGGCGATTTCCCTTCTTATCTACCTCACTCAAATCGCGAGCGTTCAGCGTGAACTGGATATGCCGCGTTTCACCCGCAGAAAGACGAATCCGTGTAAAGGCCCGCAGAGCTCGCAGTGGAGCAAATGGAGATTTGGGAAACTGCAAGTACAACTCGACAACTTCATCTCCTTCCCGCTGGGCGACGTTTCGGACATCGACTTCTGCGGTGAGCGGGTCGCCGGCCTTCAGCTTTGTTGCCGAAAGTTTCAAATTGCTGTACTGGAAGACCGAATAACTCAACCCATATCCAAACGGATATAGAGGCTCGCCAGTGAAATACCGATAGGTGCGATTTTTCATCGCGTAGTCGTCGAACGCTGGCAACTGATCGACGCTCTTATAAAACGTGACCGGCAATCGGCCTGCGGGATTATTCACCCCGGCGAGAGTCTGCGCAATCGCCGTTCCGCCTTCTTCGCCGGAATACCATGCTTCAAGGATCGCGTTCGCATGCATGCTGGCCCAGTTCACAGCCAGCGCGCTGCCGTTCATCAGGACGACAACCAGCGGTTTTCCGGTCGCTTGCAGTGCCTCGAGGAGGTCCTCTTCTTCTTTGGGCAGGTCGAGGCTGGTGCGGTCGCCGCCTTTGAAACCGGGCACGTCGACTTTCATTTCCTCGCCCTCAAGCTGCGAAGTGATGCCAACCACCGCAATAGCAACATCTGCCGCCTTGGCTGCGGCGACGGCGTCCCCGATGGGATTGTCAATCAGATGCAGCCAAACCAGCTTTGTGCCAAAGCCTCCACGAGTAAACTCGATTTTGATCGCATACCGATGGTCTTTTTCCAAATGCAGTGTCTTCAGAGTTGGGATAGGATCGTGCAGAAGATCGTCGTCGACGATCAGTTGCCCATCAAGCCACAACCGGTTCTTCGATCCGTTGAGACCGAACTGATAATTGCCAGATTCGGGGGGCGTGAGAAACCCGGTCCAGCGAGCTGAGAATTCTTTCATCCCGCCTGGCGGCGTAATTGCAGAGGAATCAGGATCCGATACCTGCAGATTCACTTCGCTATCCACGCGGACCACTTGTGGTGTTCCGGAGCAATCGTCACCCGCGAAGTATTCGGCTTTCAGCCCCGGCTGGCCGTCCTCCGTCGAGAGCACTGAAGAGGGAATGATTTGCTGATCGCGCAAGAAATTCATTCCCTCATGGAATGTGACTTCCGCCGAAGCAAACTGCGCGCGGATGCCATCGAGAGCCGTAACTGCGTGTGATGCTGTTCCTGCATAGTTGCCATGCAGAACGCTGATCGATTCCGCGAGCGGACCGAACACGGCAATCCTGTGAACATCGGAACTCAGCGGCAACGTACCATCGTTTTTCAATAGCACCATGGATTCCTGGGCGGCTCTCAGCGCCAAGGCGCGGTGCGCGGGGCTGTCTATTTCCGAGTCGGAGGTTTGTGCATATTTCACTATTTCCGGAGGGTCGAACATTCCCAGGCGGAAGCGCGCCGTAAATAACCGCTCCAGGGATCTGTCGATTTCCTTTTCGCTAAGCACACCTTGTTTGACGGCATCAAGATAAGGGGCGTAGTCGGAGTTAGTAGTAGCGATGGTAAAGAAATCGGCGCACTCGTTATCCATGCCAGTCTTCATTGCGTCAGCAGCGGCTTCCGCCATACTTTTGGCGAAGTGATGGCCGCTTAAAATATCCACGATCGCGTCGCAATCGGAAACCACGTAACCGTTAAACTTCCACGCGCCGCGCAACTGATTTTCCAGCAGAAATCTGTTGGCGCACGCGGGCTGGCCGTTGACGCGGTTGTAGGCGCACATGATTGACTCCGCCTTGCCTTCGGTAATCGCGGCGCGAAAGGCCGGCAAGTAGGTATCTTCCATGTCGTGTTTCGATACTTGCACGTCGATGCTGTGCCGCGAAGGCTCTGGACCGCTGTGCACGGCAAAATGTTTGGGCGTGGCGATGACTCGAAAATATTTTGGGTCGTCGCCTTGCATTCCGGTGACAAACGCGACCCCCATCCGTCCAGTAAGGAATGGATCCTCGCCGTAGGTTTCCTGGCCGCGTCCCCAGCGGGGGTCGCGGAAGATGTTGATATTGGGCGACCAGAAGTCGAGACCTTCCATAATGTTGCTCTGGCCGCCGCGCGCGCGTAATGCTTGATTATGTTTTGCGCGCGCCTCGGTGCCGATGACTGCAGCCATGTCATGGATCAAGGGAACGTCGAATGTAGCCGCCAGACCAATGGGCTCGGGAAAGACCGTGGCGATGCCCGCTCGGGCTACACCGTGCAACGCTTCGCTCCACCAGTCATATGCAGGAACCTGTAAGCGAGGAATGGCGCGGGCTTGGTTGACCAGCTGCGACGCTTTCTCCTCCAGCGTCATCCGTCCTATCAGATCATCCACTCGCTGCGAGGTTGGCAGAGAAGGATCGAGATAGGGCGTGGGAGTCGCGTGCTCTCCCGTCGTTTGCGCAAGGGTCGAGATTGCTGTTACAAACAGGACAGCCACGGGCAACGCGATTGCCGGCCAGCGGACCTCGGGCATGATGCGGATTCTCTTCAGCATGTTTTTGGGGACTTGACGAAGCTGCAAGCGCGACGCAGTATAACACCGTCAACGTACACGGAAATGAATTTGTTGACGGTTTAGGATCAGGCAACCGCATCGAAACGTCGCCATCGAGGACGACGTAAATCTGATCATTGCGGAGAAATGGTCGCGCTAGAATGGCATGGCACGCGACTTCGCAGGTACAGCCTGGCATGAAGAAACACCGGCACGGGATTCACCTGATCGCAGAAATTGCCGACGTTTCCATCGGAACGGTGGATCGTGCCTTGCATGGCCGCCCCGGCATCAACGAAGCCACGCGCCAGCG
>JASHTD010000339.1 GCA_030040725.1 Candidatus Sulfotelmatobacter sp.
CATCAAATGAGCGATCCAGTTGTGGTGGCCCTCATCGGAAAGGTACTGATCCTTCGACATCATGTAGCACATGGCTCCGGGCTCCAGAGGTGGCAACCCTTGCTTCACAAATGCCTTCATGCCTTCGAAGATCTGAGCTTTGGACTGACCGGCCAATACCATCTCCGTTCTCTTGTACGTCAATGGCAGGATGGAGCGGGCAGCCGGCGGGTTGTAGCAAATCGGCCCTCGAAGTTTAGGGTTCCAAAAATTAGCAGTAAAATCACCTTCGAATGGACTCATCCACCCCCGCTCCACGACACACACGAAACCGTTCGTGCCTTTGACTGCGGTTTCGTAGCCGTGTCTTCCGAGGACGAGGACATCGGCATCGTGTGAGATTGCATCCGGTGCCGCGCTACGAGCCATAGCGATTTCGGCGTTTCGATCTGCCATCAGATATTGCTCAAGCGGAGCCATGCTTGGATAGGGTGTTTTTGAGTCCTGCGCATGCGCTTGGCGCAACTGGCTGAGCACGATGACCAGCGCAAAAGTTCCCCACGCGATCATGGCGACCATTTTTGGGCCCATTTGGTTCATGGATTCCTCCTGAGGAATTAAACGATCGGACACGGCTAATTTTCGAGAGTTATGTCCCGCTACTTACTGCTGAGGGAAAGGTGTCTTTTCCCCCGAAATAACACTCAAGGGTCTCCACCTTCCCGCCCTTGAGCACAAAATACTCCACGTTCCGGAATGATTTTCCATTCTTCGTGTGACCAAGATACTTCACAAACACCTCGTCGCCTTTTGCAAACACCCGCTCCAGATCGACTCGATCGATAAAATTAATCTGTGTATCCCAGCATTGCGCTTTGAAAGCAGTCCTACTAATGTGGTCGTCGCCGGCCGCGCTCGTGAAGGTGAAGTTGTCGGCCATCAGGGCTTGAAATTGACCCTGGTCTTTCGTCTCCCAAGCCCTGTACCACTTCCGAACGATTTCTTCGCTGGTGGAGCTCCGATCCGTTCCTGCGCGGGCTTTTGCAGTCACCAAGAGCCCCGCCGCTCCCGCCAGTGCGCAAGCCCCCGCTCCGAGCGCCTTCCGCCGTGATACTTCGATCCTGGTCATGTTCATCCTCCGTTTTCCAGCTTCTTGAGTTAGTGGTTTCTGGGGCTGCTGAGTTGCAACATCATATTCGGTGTAGGTAATTGGTTTAGAAACGAACCCCAGCACGAACTGTGTAATCCTCAGCACGATCTTCCGTGTTGAAGGTCACTGCAACCGACTTTATGATGCGGCGATTCGGCTTGCGCGTTGCATCAAGGATACCAACTGGTATGTATGTTGTACAATAGTGCGCTGCAGGGGTTGCGAGGATTCACTACTGGTGAAAGCCGCCATTTGCGGCGGTGGCCTGAACCTCAGGCACAATAAATGACCCATGATCGCCAGGTTTCATACGATCGTGGTCGCTGGCATGCATGCCGGGAGGTCTTTACTGTCTCAAAGGGCGGCTATCTGCTGCCTGCCGCTCGCATCCGGCCTCGTGCGGGGCGGAGCGACTCGAGGTGGCCAGTTACCCTTCTTTGTCCGGATTGCATCATCCGTGGATCCTGTGAATTCTTTGTCAGGACGACGTAACCCTCGTATGCCGCGATCAGGAAGGTGGCCGTTTCATTCGCGTTTATATCACTCCGTACTATCCCGCGTTTCTGTCCTTCCCGCAGTGCCTCCGCGACGGCGTCGTGCCAGTTCTTAAAGAGTTTTGCGGTCCTTCTCCGGAATCCCTCATCAAGACCTGACATTTCTTGCGACAAGTTAAGCAAGGGGCAGCCGCGCTGAACGTCTTCTCTTTTCAGCGATTCGGATTGAACAATGCGCACCAGAGCGTCGATGGGGTCCTTGGCGTTCCGCAAAGGCTGCACCCACTTCCGGTGAAGGTCACTCGCCATGACCTCGTCCAAGACCGCATACCCGAGAGCCTCTTTGTTATCGAAATGGTAGTACAGGGCACCTTTAGTGACGCCCGCCGCCGCCAGGATCGTGTCCAAGTCAGCGCTCCGATAACCGGCGCGGTAGATCTCTTGAAAAGCAGCCTGCAACAGGAGTTCTCGCGTGCGCTCCGGATCCCGCGAGGCTGCCCGTCCGCGTCGTGCTCGTTTTCTAATAGCTAACATACCAACCAGTATGCATCGTCGAATCATCCGAGTCAAACCCGGAAGGAATCTCCGTAAATCGGGATGTTTTGGAAATTGATCTTCTGTTTTGGTGTAGTCCTACAGGACACGGTGACAGTATTACAGACGCGCAACTCGTTCACAGCAGATGCGCTTGTGAGGCTGTGCAGATTGCATCCGTCATTTCATAACCTCAGATATGACCATTGATATAACCGACTGAAAAATCGGGCCGCACGCTGGTCCGCTAATTGCTAACGCTCAACCCGGTTCTAGAGTGTGCCCCATCAGAGTGGGTATAGTGGGCGACTACCTGTCTCGCTTAGTGTGTCTTGCATGCAGCTAGAAATCGCAAATCGACGGAGTGATTCGCGGGACCCGCAGTTGCTGAGCACCGAAATGCAAACTAAGACGATCACAGTTCCCCAGTCGTTATCGACTTCAGACGGCGAAACAGCGATTAACCCTCGCTTAGAGGAGTCGGCGAGAGGTCGCAACTTGCACATGGAGGAAGTGGTGAAAATCGCAGGAGAAGATCTGCGACAACTCCTGCAGCAGCGCGCCGAGATTATGCAGCGGATCCGAACAATAAAGCAAACGATTGTGGGCCTGGCCCGCTTGTTTGGCGATGATCGGTCCAGTGAAGACTTATTGGAATTGGTTGGTCGGACGGGCAGACCGAGGCAACGAGGGCTCACCACGTCTTGTCGCGCGGTGTTGATGGAGGCTGACCGCCCACTCGATATCCATGAGGTATGCGAACTGGTTCAGCGACGCATCCCGCTAGTATTTCTGAACCACAAAACCCCAGCCAATGCCGTTATTACAGTGCTGAGCCGGCTGGTGGAGTACGGGGAAGCCCTCGCCGTGCGCGGTGAAAACGGACGACGGACTTGGCAATGGTGCAGTCAGGCGCGGGCCATGGCGGCCGCTGATTATTCGGGACGAACCGAGGTCCCTCCTGCCTAAACGACTTGGCCTCTGCGAGTCCTCAGGCGCGCTCCGGATCGCGGAATTCAGGCAGCGCTTCAGAGTCTTGCGTTACTGTCAACATACCAACCAGTATGTATCTCTGAACAACCCAGAGTCGAACCTCGGACCAATCTCTTGAAATCGGGACTTTTGGAAATTCCTTTCCTGTTTGATGTAGTCCCACAGGACGCAGTGGCAGTCTTACAGACGCGTGACTCCAAGCGCACGATATACGCTGCGGGGGCTGTCCAGCTGGGATCCCGCATTTCATAACTTCAGATCCGGCGATTGATGTAACCGATTGAAAACTCGACGGGCAGGTTCTGGTTCGCTAGTTGCAAACATTCAACGCGATGGGAGTGTTTAGTGCTCCGTCTTTTTTATCGGGCAGCAGCGACACTCAATCTCTTGGTCGGAGGAAGGAATGCACATCCGCAGCGTGAAGTTGGCTCTGGTTCTTCTCACGGTAGTTTGTCTGGCTTGCGCGCTACCAGTTTGGGCGCAATCGACTTCTTCGGGAACTGTCGCAGGGACCATCACCGATCCCAGCGGCGCGGTGGTTGCGGGGGCTATGGTCTCATTGACCGACACGGCCACCAACGTGACCCGATCTGCAACGACTAATGCAACGGGGCGGTACTACTATGCCGATGTGACGCCTGGGACCTACACGGTCACGGTTGCGAAGGCCGGCTTCTCGACAGCGAAGGCTGAGCACGAGGTGGTGCAAGTCGGACTTGCCCTCACCGCCAATCTGGTTATGCAGGTCGGCGGCACGAACGTGGTTGTGGAAGTGACAACGGTTGGCAATGAACTGCAGACCATGAACGCAACGGTGGGAAACACCGTTCCCAGCATCGCCATTGACAACCTGCCCAGCATCGGACGCGACGTCAACACGTTCATCGAATTGCAGCCGGGGGTGAGCGCCGGCGGCGATGTTGCGGGCGCGGTGAACGATCAAAGCTATTTCTCGCTGGATGGCGGCAACAACAGCAACGATATGGACGGCAGCGGCGGCGTATATACCGGTACGCAGCAGAATATGGTTATCGGCGATCCAACGGGGGGCATGTCGACTCAGGCGTTTACTTTTTCCGCTCCGTCGGGCGTATTGCCAACTCCAGCCGACAGCGTTGAGGAGTTCAAGGTGAACACGGCCGGGCAGACCGCCGACTTCAATAGTTCCGCCGGCGCCGAAATCAAGATAGTCACGAAACGCGGCACCAGCAGCTTCCACGGTACGGTCTACGAGTATTACAAAGACAATAACTGGTCATCGAATGCCTGGGCGAATAACGAGTTCAATTGGGAGGGCGTAGCTCAGTGCGGCGCGCCTAACTGCGGGCACATCGATCTTCCTTCTTATCATTACAGTCGCTTTGGCGGCGCGCTCGGAGGGCCGCTTACCTCGAAAAGCCTTCTCGGCGGCAAGACGTTCTTCTTTTTCAACTATGAAGGCTTCCGGTATCCAAACTCTGAGACCGTTACCAGAGACGTTCCCTCGCCGGCCCTGCGTTTGGGGCTGTTAACGAACTCCGCCACCGGTGCAGTCGGTTACAACTTGAACAATAAACCCGTGACCTTCAACGGCGTGACTTACGCTGCGAATTACGGCTGCTCGAAGGCCCCTGGTGGCCTCTGTGATCCGCTTGGCCTTGGTCTCAACCCTTTGGTTTCGCAGATATGGAGCAAGTATGAACCTCAGTCCAACGCCACTTGCAGCCAGAGTATCTGCGACGGAGCTAACATCTTAGGATTTGCGGGCAACCTGAGTTTGCCCACTACGAGTAACTTCGACGTAGCGCGTATCGATCACGATTTCGGCTCCAGGAACCATTTCATGGCGAGCTGGCGTTATTACAAAATGAACCTTGCTTCCGATGATCAGGTTGACATTGGCGGCTTCTTCTCCGGAGATACGTTGGGCACACCCGCATCCCAATCAAGCGATCCGATTCGAGACTGGTATTTGGTTGCGGGGTTGACCTCTAATATCACCACCAACACTACCAACGACATTCATTACAGCTTCCTGCGGAACTGGTGGGCATGGTCGCGCGCGGGAGCTCCACCACAGCTCCCGGGACTTGGCGGCGCGCTGGAGTTGGATGCCGGTCAATCGGCGGTCGAGGATCTCGGTCCGTTTAACGTCAACAACCAGCAAATCCGCCGGCGCTTCTGGGACGGACATGACAACATGTTTCGTGACGACATCTCCATGCTGAAAGGCAACCACCTGTTTCAGTTTGGCGGCACTTATCAGCACAACTTTGACTACCACCAACGCAACGACAGCGGCGGCACCATCAACGCCTACCCTGTGTATTCTCTGGGCAATAACGTGAACGGATCGGGGCTGGGCGCTCTGCTATATCCTTGCGCTACGACTTCTACCCTTTCCACAGGCGCGAAGACCTGCGATTCACTGACCGCGGCGGCATTGGGTGTAGTTTCAGTCGCATCGCAGATGTTCGCCCGCTCCGGCTCAAACCTGAGCTTGCTGCCTCCGCTCTCCAACGCTTTCGACCAGAGTGTGATTCCTTACTACAACGTCTACTTCAGCGACACCTGGCATCTGAAGCCCACTTTCACCTTTACCTACGGCTTGGGTTACGCGCTGGAGATGCCGCCGGTCGAGGCACAGGGCAAACAGACAGTGCTCGTGGACGCTGCGGATGAGCCGTTAAGCACTGAGACCTACCTCAGCAACACCAGGAAGGCCGCGCTTGCCGGGCAGGTATACAACCCGGAAATGGGATTTGCTTTGGTAGGCAACACGGCGAACGGGCAGAAGTACCCCTACAATCCGTTCTACGGCGAGTTCAGCCCGCGTGTTGCCGTGGCTTGGAATCCGCACTTCGATGCCAGTTCACTAGCTGGCAAGATCCTCGGGACACAAGATACGGTGCTCCGGGGCGGTTATGGCCGCCAATATGGGCGCACCAATGGCGTGGTGCAGGTGTTGGTTCCGCTGTTGGGACTCGGGCTCGAACAACCCGTGTCTTGCCCCTCGAACCTGGTCGGTGCTACGCCCGGAAGCTGGACTTGCGGAGCTTCGGGTGCCGGGACTTACTCGACTGCTTTTCGCGTTGGGCAGACCGCATCTGCCGCCGGTGGGCCGGCTGTTCCGTTAATCTCGCTTGCGAGTCCGACGTTGCCTCAGCCAACCTATCCTGGTTTCAACAATAGTTTCTCGTCCTCGCCCGAGGGATTGGATCCGAGCTTCCGGGCGAATGCGATTGATGCGTTCGATCTGACCCTCCAGCGTCAGTTGAGCCACAGAGTCACGTTGGAGCTTGGCTATATTGGGCGCAGAATCACCCACGAGTACCAACCGGTGGAATTGAACCCAGTTCCCTACATGATGACGCTTGGCGGACAGCAATTTAAGCAAGCCTACGCCAATCTGGTGATGCAATATTGCGGCGGCATTGCCGGTTTGGCTGGCGGCGGTTGCGCAGCTACCGCGGGTGCTGTCACACCCCAGCCTTTCTTCGAGCACGCGTTGAAGGGCACAGGCTACTGCAACGGTTTCTCAAGTTGCACCGCTGCAGTCGTAGCAAACGAGGGTGCCAAGGGTACGGGTAACCTTAACAATGCACAAGTCTGGGGCCTCTGGAGTGATTTGGACTCCGGCGTGGGATGCCCGGCGGGTGGGTGTACTGATGTCAACGGAAATGTTGGCGCGTTTAACTTCCCTCGAAGTATGCAGAGCACTCCGATTCCAAGCACCTGTAATGGGGTGACTACAATTGGCTGTTCCGGTGCCTTCACTGACGGAGCTTTTCAGAACGCCAGCATCGGCTACGGCAACTACAACGCAGGCTTCGTTTCCGTCAAAACTTCTGACTGGCGCGGAGCAACGATGCAATCTAACTTCACCTGGTCAAAGGCTCTGGGGACTGCGGCGCAGGCGCAATCCTCCAGTGAACTCAGTTTGCTCGATGCATTCGATCCGGGCGAACAATACGGGAGACAGGCTTGGGACCGCAAATTTATCTACAACGTGTTCCTGGTCTACCAACCTCCTTTCTACAAGGGACAGTCTGGATTTATAGGACACGCCCTGGGCGGATGGACGTTCTCGACCATATTCGCTGCGGGTTCCGGCGTTCCCACGCAGGTCGGTACCACGGTTGGTAATTACCAATCCTTCGGCTCGTGCGATGGCATCGGCTGCGGTGATTATGACATGGAGAACGCCGTACCCATCGGCCCAGTTCCCAACCGTCATGCTTACTACTGCCCTGGCAACACCTACTCGGGCACTTGCTCGACTCAAACCAATGGGTTCCCGGTGAATTATTTCCCGAATGGGGTCCTTCAGGCCTCGAACTGGCGCAACCCAATTCTCGGGATCGATAACCTCGATGGCGGCTCCGGAATTCTCGGTGGGCTGGCGTACTGGAACATGGACTTCAGCATCAAGAAGAGCTTCCGGGTTACTGAAGGTATCAACCTGGAATTCCAAGGCGTCTTCGCTAACGTTTTGAACCATAATCAATGGACCGATAACTTCCTCGGTCTCTACAACACGGCCGGCTTTGGCGCTCTCGGGTTCAATACGGCGCCAGACAATGGCATCGGAGTCAACGGCGAGGCCGAGCCACGAAACATCGAACTCGGGGCTCGCGTCCGCTTCTAGACAACAACCTTTCATTTCGTTTTTCAAAGCCCGCAGCTTAACGCTGCGGGCTTTGTTTTTTTTGCGAAACTCGCGCGATCGGCGCGAAGACTTAGCGGGTTTCATGAAGATTTCCTGAACGAAGAACTACAATCAGAAGATAATTTCGGCCGCTGACGATTCTGAGAGGGGAGGGTGCGCAGTGAGCGACTCGGCCATCGAAATTGTTCGGACGAACGAGGGAAGCACGAAAGAGACTGGCGAGCGTGTAGTCGTGGCGCGCGCAGTTTATGAGCATCCATTCATCGTGCGGCTTTGCCACTGGCTTAATACCGTGGCGCTGTTCGTCATGGTGGGCACCGGGCTGCAGATTTTTCGCACTTTTCCCAGTTTCAGCGCGAAGATCCCGGAGCGGGATTTGGCAAACTGGCCGCGAGCATTTGCCATCGGAGGATGGCTGGGCGGGGCACTGCAGTGGCATCTCACTTTCATGTGGATCTACATCGGCACCGGCCTGCTTTACATCGCCTATCAGATTTTCAGCGGCAATTACCGGCAGGTTCTCTTCACGGGGCGCGATATTCCCGGCGTGTGGCCCATGGTGAAGCATTATTTCTTTTTTGGCCAGAAGCCGCCGCTTCGCGAAACCTACAATCCGCTGCAAAAGCAAGCGTATACAGCGGCGATCCTGCTGGGAGTTCTTTCCGTATTAACCGGCCTTGCCGCATGGAAACCGGTGCAGTTCTCATGGCTCGCCTGGATGATGGGAGGGTTTCACTATGCCCGCATCTGGCACTTCACCGTAATGTGGCTGATTTTGCTTTTTGTCGCCGGGCATCTGATCATGGTCATTTCGCACGGATGGAATAACTTCGTATCGATGCTGACGGGATGGAAGAAAGATCCGGAGTATTGAACCCCGGCGATCTCAGCAGGCGAGATGATCGCGGGTGATTTTTAATCCATTGAGGTTGCCGAGAGCGGTTACAGCGACGAGTTCGGTTTTGAAGAATTCCTGGGCCAACGCCTGCAGATCTTCGGCAGTCACAGCTTCGATTTTCTCGATCAGTTCATCGAGGTCCTGGAAATGATCAAAGTACATTTCCTGCCGCGCCAGATTCGACATGCGCGCGGTGCTCGATTCGAGCGAGAGCATAAGGCTGCCTTTCAGCTGATCCTTCGATCGCCGCAGTTCTTCTTCCGGCACAGGCTGATTCTTCAGATTACGAAATTCATCCACGACGCAACGAACAACCTTCTCGGCCGAATTCAGCGAAGTGCCAGCATAAACCGCCATGCACCCGGTGTCGCGATAAGGATTAAGGTCGCTGTAAATCGAGTAGGCCAGCCCTTGCCGCTCGCGAATGTTTTGGAAAAGCCGCGAGCTCATCCCCCCGCCCAACAGGGTGTTCAGAATGTAGCCGGCATGACGTTTTTCATGCGCAATGGGATATGCGGGAACTCCGATACAGAGCTGAACCTGTTCGAGAGCTTTCTTATTCCGCAAAACGATCCTGGGAACAATTTTTGGCTCAGCCGAATGGAATCCATTTTTTGCCGGCTTCAAATGCTCGAAATGCTTCACCAC
>JASHTD010000196.1 GCA_030040725.1 Candidatus Sulfotelmatobacter sp.
CTGAAGGTCACTTGTCCCATGCCACGGCGCCGCGGAACTGGAATAAGCCGCGGTCTCATTTGTGTCCTCCAAATATCGACATGACAGCGATCAGCGCAACGACTCCAATCGCAAGCGTGCCCATGCCGATCGGCCCAAGACACGGATCACCCTGGAACAATGACCAGCAAGAAGAAGCACTAGTCGTAGGCGTCGCCGCCTGAGCCGGCGTACTCAAAGATGGTGCGTTCGTCGGCTGCGATAATTCACTCGTTCCACCGTTGATTTGCAGCCCAACCGGTCCCGCCACAATTGGCGAACCGTTCATCACTGTCCCGCCGTTGGTCGCAACGACTCCGCCATGTCCCGCACAAGTTGAACCGTTGCCCTGCATGGTGCCGTCTCCGCAGAGCGTTCCCTGCCCTGCCGCATATCCGATACTCGCCGGACAGGGGTTGCCGCTCCCTACTTCACTTTGGTCGGCGCATACCGTGACCGGTGGAAGATAATTCGTCGGATTGAAGCCGGAACTTGGTTGAGCCCTCGGATCGGAGCATGAGGCGAGTACCCCGCTCGCATTCGGTCCACATGCCGCATTCGAATTAATGACGCACCAGGGAGGCCCCGTAATAGGCTGGGCACTGATCGGATCAACAAATGTGCCGACGGGTTGTTGCACTGTCTGAAACTGGCAGTTCTGTCCGAGACCGGTGACGCGCCGCATTGCTGGAACGCGAATGGAGCGCACCCCGCGGCGAAGTTGACCGAGACCGGTGGGGCTCACGTACACTCTACAAATCCCCCATCGCCATCGCGGCGAGAACCACTCCCACAATTGCCGTGTAGGCACCGATCGGTCCCAAGCACGGCTCCGCAATTCCGAGCAAACTGAAAAGACTGAGGCAACCCGTCGAACTTCCGGATGCCGAAGAAGATGAACCTGCGTAACTGCATCCTGCCGTTGTCGGCGGATAGCCAGCCGCACCGTAGTAGTTTGCTGGACCAGGCGGATTCGAATACGTATCGTAGTAGAGTTTGAACCAGTCGATTGATCCGCCGGCTTGCCGCTCCTGAATACAACTCCCGCCCGCCGTCCCCATCGAGGGTGTCGAGCATTCCTCTACTACCCACTGCCATATCTGATCGAAGTTGGATTGTGCTTCTTCGGCTGAAATCTGACAGGTGTTGTACGCCTGCGAATTCTGATTGAGCATCGTCGCCGCGTAATTTACGATGTTGGTTGTATCGTCCCGCTGGGCTGCTGAGGTGAGCATGTACGATGCGATCGCACTCGCCACATTGAGCGCAGCTCCGATGCCCGCTGTAACCCCGGCCGTTGCCAGCGATGCTCCGGTCGCTGCGGCTGCCTGTCCCAGCCCTTTTTTCCGTAATTCCAACTGCACGGCGCGCGGCAACCGGAATATTTTTGTCGGAACGCCGTTCCATTGTGATCGCCGAATTGGTGAGTTCAGATACATTCATCTGCGCCTCATCGAAATCTGATCCTGTCCCCCCGCTTGATCCGGTTCGCCCTGCTCCAGCCTGCCGCAACCTCGATCGCGATAGCGTGCGATGTTGTCCCATACGTCGCCGGGCAATCCGGCTGCATCGTCGTCCAGCTCAAAATCTTCCCCGAGTAGTCCGCTTCTATAAGATCGAGCGGCATTCTCACGTTGTGCATGTGATAACGCCATGGCGCGGTCTGCGGCTGAATGAACAGCATCGGCACCGCGATCTTCCGTCCCTGCATTCCCCGCGCGCGATCGATTGGATTTTTTTTGATTTCCGCGATAAGCGTCGCGCCATTCGAGAATTTCACAAATGAAGTACACGGCGCCGAGGAATCCGAGCGCGGCGATGCTGAGTGCAGATACATTCATTTATGGCTCCCGAGCACTTCGACAAAAATCAAGATTCCGCCGGCAATCAACAGGAAGGGCATGAGTGAAGAAAGAATCGCCGCGGGCGAACTCGCTACTCCGGTAACGGTGCCATTGGCGTTGAGGCTCGCGCCGTAAGGCAGCTCCGCAATCGAGGCGACTTTGGTTGCATCCGTCAACGCACCTGAGATTATCGATGACCAGTTGATTCCTGATGAGCTGCTGCTCGTCGGCGAACTAAACACAACCGGATAAGGTGACTCGATTCCCCCCGAATCCGTGGTTGTGATTCCTGGTGTTATTCCGGTTCCGTAACTCAAACAGTCGCCGTTATCATCGTATGCAACACAGGTTCCCTGTCCGAGTCCGCGCATTCCGCGGCGCGCGTTGCCAGGAGCGCGCCGTCTCGATCCGCGCACCACATTGACAAACTGGCCGAGCTGCGATCGCACTGGAGGATCGACGCTGATCGGATTGCCTTCGAGATTCCATGCCTGCCATCGCGATATCCGTTCACGCGGAACCATCCAGCCAGGCTTCGGACCGTGGGAGCAGTCGAACGGAAACCATTCTCCATCCGGCGCTTTCGCCATCAGGAAGACATGGGACCAGCGGTCCGGGTCCTGCGGATCACAGGCCACGGTCACGATCACACATTCGATATTCAGGCAACCGAGCATAGCGGCCGCCGCCATGGTGAAATCGTCACAGTCGCCCTGCGGGCTCGCCTGGCGCAAGAGTACACGCGGCGATATTAATATGTCGGCTGCGTTCGGTTCGCCCAGTCCGAGCCCGGTCCCTTCATCGAGCACGCGTCGTACTTTGTGCTTCAAGAACCAGAAGACACCGACCGGTGAGCGCCGACCGAAATTGAAGAAAGCGAGTTTCGCACACTGCTGTACAAATGGATCGGCGATCGATTCACGGATGTACTGGCACATCTTCTGAACGGTTGCGCGAGTGAGATCGTTCGTCTGCTCGGAAACCGGAACGCGTTCTGCTACGACGACCTGCTGTTGTGATGCAGGCGAAGCGCCGCCTTCTGGCAACGGCGGCGCAAGTGTCCCGCCGCCGAAGTAGTCTTCACCGAACGTCTCAAAGCCGGTGTAGGCGTCTCCCAAGATTCCATCATGCAACGTTCCTTTGAAAATAAATATTTTCGTGTTACTTTACGTTAAGTAAACAGCATAAATAATTCGGCATTGGAGGCTAGATGGCTGAAACGCAGACAGTTAACGAAACATCAACGCCCAAAAACCCGGTTGGACGGCCGCGCAAGGACGGACAACCGGCGGGTACAGTACAGGAACCGCCCGTACAGCAAGGTGAAGATTTGCTTTTGCTGCTCCCGGCGATCTCGCCTGAGGAATGGCAGCACCGTCAACTTTACCTCTACCGCCTTTATCCGATCACGGATCGACGTGGTGCCGGCCAACCAGTGTATTTGTGCAAATATTCTGAGACGGTTGACAAAGATCGGATCAAGCGGGATTACGGGAGCGGAATCTACAAGCTCGAGCTCCTGTTGACGTTGCCAAACGAGCGTGGCAAGAAACTCGCGGCTGCGATGTTCCAGATCGTTGACATGGATTTTCCGCCGAAAGTTCCTGCCGGAGAATGGGTAGATGATCCACGTAATGCAGATTGGCAATGGTGCCGCCCGCGACTCGGTCCCCAAGCAAATGGCGTCGCGGCTGTCGAAAGCGTGGCCGATGCGATCTTGCGGGCGCAGGCCGCCAACAAAAAAGATGAGACACCGGCTCTGCTGGCCGCGCTCGCCCCGCTGCTCGATCCTAAGCGTCAGACGGATATGATCGCGCAATTCGCGGCGCTGATGAAGCCTCAAGGCAACGACACGCTTGCGACGATCCTGCCGCTACTTTTAAAACTGCTCGAAAAACCGGCAACTGATCCGATGCTCACAATTCTGCTTGAAGACCGGAAAACGATGGCGGCGCAGTTGGCGGAACTTCAGAAATCGCTACTCGTTCCACAAAAACACCCACTCGAATTCTTAATCGAGCACGAGGAACTCGGGCGTCGCCTGTTCGGCCGCGGCGCAAACAGCGCATCCGCCGAGGGAAAAACATGGGTTGATATCGTAGAGAAGGGAATCGAGAAGATCGGTCCGGCACTTATTCCTCTCGGCCAGGGTGTCGGAGCGATGTTGATGCGCGGCAACGGTCCTCATCCGGCGCAACCGCCGCGAGTCGTAAATGTTCAGCCGGCGCAATCGTCCAGCGTTGCAACTCAGCCGCCGCAAGCTGTCGTTGAACCGAACCCCACCACTCCGCCCGCCGCACAGGAGCAACCGCAAGATATGAATTTACTCGCCCTCCAGAAATATCAGAACGTTATTCAACAGTCCTTTCCATTCCTGATCGATCACTACAAAGACGACGAAAAAGACGGCTACGATTTCCGCGACTGGTTCATCAAACCGCAACGCTTCGGAAACCAGGTGTGGTACTCGCTCCGAAGCGAAATCGGAGTTGATGGCATTATGTCGCTGGTCAACACGCTGCCTTCAGAAGTTCAGGCGCAGCTTGCCCCTTCTGATCGATTCAAACAGTTCATGGGCGAGTTTTTCACCGAACCCGGCAAGGAGCCGGAAGGCTATTTTGACGATGAAGATGATGACCCTGCCGATGAATTCGAGGTGAAATCGTGAGCGAGATTGCGATCATCATACGATGCGGTTTGTGCAATAAAGCGTTCAGTGGACCGCGGGAGGCGTTCTTTGTCGCGCTCGGAGCGCATCTGTTCAACCCGGCGAGAGATGGCCGCGGCGCGCGCTTTTTTGAGGCGATATCGCGCCATGCTATCCAGGAGCACGCGGAAATATACGGTGCCGCGATGGGACTCTCAACGCGCTTCATGAACTGGAAGGTCACCGAGATGTTTAAAATCGATGATCCCCAGATCGCGGATCTGCAGGATCGTATGCGATGGATGGTCCACCAACAGACAATCCGGGAACGGGCTGGCGATCTTAGCGTTCGGGCTAGTGATCTCGCCCGGACTCTCATGGCGTTCATGGAGCACAATACAAACTTCGCGGAAATCGAGAAGTACGCTCAGGGACTATTTGAAGGTTCGCTTTCTGAACTTCGGGATCGTCTCGAAGAACCGGACCGTTATCCGGTAGGCGATAACCGCAAACCGCCCGAGGAGCGCAATTCACCGATTATCGCCGTCTGACGGTCGCGTTCTACGCGGCCACGCTCGCGTTCTACACGACGCGACAGAGTGGTAGTATGTTGGGATGCCAAAACGTTCAGTAGCGGCTCCTGCGTCGAAAGACAACCCGAAAACGCGGCGGTGCCGCAACTGCCCGAAGATGTTCACCACGATCCGCGAGTATCAGCACTTCTGTTCTGCCTCTTGCCGGAAACAGTTTTTCGAATACAACAACACCGGCTACGGCAGAGTAAAATATATCGTCGATAAACGAATGCGGCAGATGGAGAAAAAAATTGCAGAGATCGAACAGACTCTCACTTCTTTGCGGGAGGAGGTGAAGCGGATTGTCGGCGAACGATCTCAGCATCCAGGATCGCTTTGATGCCTGGGTGAGTTTCCTGATCGCGGTCCGTGATTAGTTCTGTGAGTGTGAGCGTCGAGAGGTATGAAGGTTTGGGTTGCTGTTGGGAACGCGCTAGTTCGATCCGTATATTTTTGAGCGCATCAGGCACAGTTTTCATCCACAACATTT
The DNA here is from genome assembly GCA_030040725.1 of Candidatus Sulfotelmatobacter sp. GTDB lineage: Bacteria > Acidobacteriota > Terriglobia > Terriglobales > Acidobacteriaceae > Sulfotelmatobacter. The sequence continues at coordinate 5,575 of JASHTD010000196.1, forward strand.
CCGACTTCTGGTGGGGCTTGAGTGTGATCCGCAAAGCCTGAGCGAGTTCTGCATCCGAGATATCGGCGGGCAGTTTTTTTAGTAGGTCATCGAGAAATGATTCGCCGGCGGTAATAAAATGTGAGCGCATGGTTTCAAGCGTCAGCGGCCAGTTTGGTTCTTGCGCGCTCCTGGAGCCCGCGCGCCCGCTCGGTTGTGCTTTCCGGGACGGAAGCGGATCGGTTCGCAGGTCCGCGCCTTTCTCACCCTGCCGTAACTGCGAACCCAACTGCTCAGGCTCGGGTACCGTCCCGGAAACTTTTGGCGCCGAGTCGATCGCGACGATGGCGCATTTTTTATACTGGTCGCACAGCCGCTGACATCCGCTCTGGCAATCGGGATGGATCTCCATTCCGGGCTTTGCCATCATCGGTTTGCGCTTTTGTTGTACTCGAGGTTTTTCGGGTTGTGTTTTTCGGATGAAACTTTCAAATGCAGCGGGATTGAATCTGAAACGCGCGCGATCGCCTTTGCCTTCGACGCTGATGCCTTTTTCTTTGAGCCCACGCAGCGCGATTTCAAGACACCGTCCGCTACGACGCGTCCATGATTTCCAAGTGCGATCACTGACGATGACGCCTTCACGATGGCCGCCCGATTTTACGATGATCGTTGCTAAGCGGAATTCTGCATCCGTGAAAACACCCTGATTTTCGACGATCAGATTTATCATCGAAAGCGTCTCGTAGAGTTTGGAGTTATTTTGTTCTGGCTGGGGACGTTTTGCGGGATTCATCTTGCTTCGCCCTGCCTGATCGCTATCGCATCACAGGGGAAGAAGTTTTTCAAGAGTCGCATTCGTCCGCTCCAAGGATGGAGTTTGAGAGCGCTCGGAGGCACGTTCCCAAACTCCTCGGGTTAATCGCGATGATTTTTCAATCCTACTGCTTGTATCGGAGTTGGAACGTAATTAAATGTAATGTTTTGTCAAATGCTGCGCCGACTCTAGAACACGGGTAGCGCGGCGGCGGCTCTTACTTCAGAAAGATAGTTCAGAAAGATAGTTCTATATAGAGATAGGCCGCCTCGAAAGTACACAATTCTTCGCGTTTTCGCGAACGAACGTGCGCGTTTCCGCGAACGAACGTGCGCGTTTTTGTCTTTGGACCGGTTCGAAAACGCGAAGGATTCTGCGCGTTTTTTAGTACGGTACGGGATTGAAATCAACCACTCAAATCGGCGATACTCGGAACCCATGGAACGCATCAGAGCAAAATTCGAAGGAATGCTCGACGAAGGCCGCCAAAATGTGATCGCAAAGGGGCCTTACGTTGTGGAAATTTTCGAGTCACGACGGGGCAACCGGTTTTATGCGTGTCTGATTCCCGGGCGCCATCCGTTTTGGGAAACGGTTGATACCTACAAACACATCATCTTATCGCGGAAAACCATCGGTGACATGCGAACGTTGATCGAGTTTCGATTCAAGAAAAAACTCGAAGATTGGCTGCCGCACAATGGTTAGAATCAACGGCCGCGAAGATCAGGAGCGTAGACGCCGCGAGTATTTGTGTGACACGGGGCGTATCGAACTGCATCTGACGGCGGCGCGCTGGAGAGTTTTTATCGGAGCTGCTCCTCTTGAGAGACGGCGGATGCTTATGGTAAGGCCAATCGAGAATGATCGGACCGCGCTCCTGCTGGAACTCGGAGCGCGCGGAAGGGATGAGGATGATCGATGAAACGCAAGTTTGCGAAGTCTTTCTGGCGCTCTATCACGACCGGCGCGCGCGCCCCGTTGCCAGAAGGGGCGCACCCGTGAACCCTACTCAATCTCCACGCGACAAATTTCATACCGAGCGGGAAGCGAGAGAAAGAGCCTCCTGCCCTGCCTGCATCGAAAAAAGGCTGCACACTGAACAGGAATGGAAGAATCACCCGTACAGGGGGCATGGAATTTCTGACGGGAAACCGAGCCGTGAGGATCTTGCGCCCTCCTGGAACCCGGGTGCGGGGAGGCGAGCGTGAGTGACGTATTAAACTCGCCGCAATTTGTTCCCGGCGAGGAATCCCCGGCATGGCTCGCCGCAATGGGTGATGCAGATCAAGCAGCCGAAAAGACGCTTGAGTACCGCGAGTTTCTAGCAAAGAAAGCGATCCGATTTGAATCGTGCGGGTTCGATGCCCCTGAACTTCATAAGCAACTATTCCCGTTCCAGCGCGACATTGTGCGTCACGCGCTCCGGAAAGGCCGCTTTGCACTGTTTGAGGATTGCGGACTCGGCAAAACGATCCAACAAGGCGAATGGGCACGGCACATCGCTAAGCACACCGACAAGCCAGTTTTGATCTTCGCGCCGCCGGCTGTAGGGCCGCAAACGCGCGACGAGCTCGCCGATAAATTAAAACTCAAGATCCGCATTGTTGCGCGGCAGGATGAGATCGGAGCCGGCGTCAATATCACCAACTACGAAAAGTTGCACCACTTCTCGCCCGAAGGCCTTGGCGGAATCATTCTTGATGAATCCAGCATCCTAAAGGGCTTCGATGGGAAAACACGCAAGCGCCTCACTGAGTTTGCAGCGAGCATTCCGTACCGGCTCGCCTGCACCGCTACACCATCCCCGAACGACTACATGGAACTCGGCAACCACGCCGAATTTCTCGGTATCATGACGCTCCCCGAAATGCTCGCCACATTCTTCGTTCACGACGGCGGTGACACATCAAAGTGGAGGCTCAAGCGGCATGCGCGGCGAGCGTTCTTTGAGTGGCTGTGCTCGTGGGCAGTCGCGATCCGCAAGCCGTCTGACTTGGGATACAGCGATGAAGGTTTCGAACTTCCAGCCCTACGCATCCATCAGATCACAATCCCGGCCGAAGGCGCGCAAGATGGGCGGTTATTCGCGGTCGAAGCGCAGACGCTTTCAGAACGCCGCGAAGTTCGGAGGTTGTCGCTTGACTCGCGCGTGAAAGCCGTTGCTGATCTGGTGAATCCATCAAAAGAGCAGTGGGTTGTCTGGTGCAATCTGAATGCCGAAAGCGAGGCCTTGAGAGATTCGATTCTGCGGGCGGTCGAAGTTAGGGGGTCGGATTCAGACGCGCACAAAGAACAAACAGCGCTCGGATTCGCAAACGGCGATATCGAACGGTTGGTTTCAAAAGCGCTGATCTTTGGGTTTGGGATGAA
>JASHTD010000197.1 GCA_030040725.1 Candidatus Sulfotelmatobacter sp.
TACTCAATTACCAAATTTCCCAATTACTCAATTTGGTCGAATCACCACGGCTGATCGAATCATTGATTCGCGGTGGGAGACAAGGAAAAGCCAATGAAAAAAGAAGGAAAAAATATCGCCAAGGCGCACGCTGCCGTCGAGAAGCGTCCTTACGTGTTGCAGGACGCAGTGCCTTTGCTGCAAAAAGTGAAATACGCTAAGTTCGACGAAACCGTCGAGATCACGATGCGGCTGGGAGTCGATCCCAAGCACGCCGATCAGATGGTCCGCGGCACCGTCGTCCTTCCGCACGGCCTCGGCAAATCGAAAAAAGTCCTGGTCATCGCCACCGGCGACAAGGTGCGCGAAGCCGAAGCTGCCGGCGCCGATTATGCTGGCGGCGAAGAGATGGTCGAAAAGATCACCAAGGAAAACTGGACCGACTTCGATGCCCTGATTGCCACCCCCGACGTGATGAAGTCCGTCGGCCGCCTCGGCAAAGTTCTCGGCCCCAAAGGTCTGATGCCCAATCCGAAGACCGGAACCGTGACCTTCGATGTGGGCAAGGCGGTGCAGGAAGTAAAAGCCGGCAAGGTTGAGTTCCGCACCGATAAGACCGCGCTGGTTCACTGCCCGGTTGGGAAAATTTCGTTCTCGCCCGATAAGCTGATCGAGAACGCCACCGTGCTCATCACCAGCGTGATCAAGGCCAAGCCCTCGGTTGCTAAGGGCAAGTACATCAAAGGCTGTACGCTCAGTTCGACCATGGGCCCGGGGATTCAGCTGGATACCGCGCCGATCGAGAACGCGGCAAAGGCCTAAAAGCGATATGTAGGGACAGGCGCCCGTCGCGCAGCGACGAAGTCAGAGATTAATAAAGATTTGAGGAATCAACGTCATGCCAGTTAGCAGAGCAAAGAAAAAAGAACAAGTCGAGAAGTTGAGTGCCGACCTGAAGAATGTTTCCAGCGCCGTCGTCGCCACTTACAGCAAGTTGACCGTCGCGCAGGACTATGAACTGCGGAAGGCTCTCCGCGGAGCGGGCGCCAAGTATCGGGTGGTCAAGAACACGCTCGCCGAACTCGCCGCCAAGGGCAGCAAGGTCGAAGACGGCCTGAAGAATCTTACCGGCGTGACTTCAATCGCTTACACGACCGGCGATCCCGTCGCCATGGCGAAGGCGCTCACCAAATACGTCAAGGACACGCCTGAGTTCACGTTCAAAATTGGCGTGGTCGAAGGCCGGGTCATCTCGATCAAAGAGATCGAAGCGCTGGCCAGCATGCCGTCGAAGGAAGAACTGATGTCGAAGCTGCTCTTCCTGATCAATGCCCCGGCGCAGCGCCTGGCCACTGCCATCAATGCGGTTCCGCGCAATTTGGCGGTAGTGGTGAACCAGGGTGTGCAGGAGAAGAAGTTCAAAGAGGCATAGCTCACGTAGGGGCAGCCGCCGCATCTAGCCTGCCCTGAGCAAGCGTAGCGCGTCGAAGGAGCTGTCCGGTCGAGCGAAGCTCGACAGACAGTTCGCGGGCGAGGGCGTCCGCGCCACATAAAAAGTTTGGTCGTTCGCATTCAAGGGGTTGCGCGGTTCGTTTTCGAGCGTTGTCTGGCGCGTGAAGACTGGACCTGGACGCACTGGAAACCTGGCTTGCGGATGGCGAAAGAACGAAGAGACTACATACTGGAGAGCTAACATGGCGGATCTGCAACAGATAGAAGACTCAATCGTTGGCCTGTCGCTGCTGGAAGCGGCGGAGCTGGTCAAGAAACTGGAATCTCGTCTCGGCGTTTCGGCTGCAGCCGCAGCCCCCGTAATGGTGGCCGGTGGCGGCGGAGCAGCGGCAGGTGCAGGCGCAGCTCCGGCCGAAGAAAAGACCGAGTTTACCGTTGTCCTCAAGGAAGTCGGAGCCAACAAAATCAACGTGATCAAGGCCGTCCGCGAAGTCACCAGCCTGGGCTTGAAGGAAGCCAAGGAACTGGTCGACGGAGCCCCCAAGAACGTGAAAGAGGGCGTTTCCAAGGATGAGGCCGAGACCATCAAGAAGAAGTTTACCGAGGCTGGCGCCACCGTAGAGGTGAAGTAGCGGCGTTTTGCGGGCGTGAGCGAAGCGGGAGCCCGCAGCCGCTATCCTGAGCGTTCTTTGCGAAGGATCTCTAGTGTCCGGCGTGCTCACCGAGCCCGGAAGCGAACTTCAATCGGTGCAAGCCTAAGAAATATTTACGTTCTAGTTGTGAAGCCGGGGCGGTGGTGGTAGCATCTAACTATCACCGCTTCCTCTGGCCTCACTCAATCGCGGGCGAGACCCGCAGGGAAGCATGGGCACTGTTCCGTGGGCAAGCGGAACGGAAACGGCCGAATAGAACTGGCGCGAAAGATTACAAATTCAAATTGGCGAAATGCCTTGCATGGCGTCTGCGGGAACACTTGTCCCTGCGGTCGCCGCGTCGTGTTTTCAGGTTTTCATCCTTGTCTCTTGACTTAACTAGGTTCCAGGCGAAAGCGTTCCAGGCAGTAGCTGGCAGCGTGGCGCGATC
>JASHTD010000198.1 GCA_030040725.1 Candidatus Sulfotelmatobacter sp.
GAAGACTGCGCTTTTTCGGCAGACGCCGCCTGCTCCATCTCTCCGAGTTCGAGATCTGCCTGATCCTTCGAACGGGAACGAAGAAGCGCGGCGAATGCGGCATCGCGCCTGCCTCGGCGGAAAAGCCAGCGTGGAGATTCGGCCACCATTACGCTGCCGATCACAAACAACGCTCCCGGCGGAAGCGAGACCCAGAAAATGCTGCGCCAGGCCGTGTCTTTAAACGCAAAGAGTCTGGCCGCATCTCCTAGTTTGGCCACTTGCTCGACCCGTATGCTGAAATACATCCCCACGACCGCCGCGGCCACAATGCCAAGCGTGAGCAGCCATTGGAAGATGCCGGTGCCCTTGCCGCGCGCAGAAGCGGAAAGGCACTCGGCAAGATAGAGCGGAACCACCACCCCAATCAGTCCAGCGCTGATGCCTTGCAGAAGCCTGCCCAGCACAAGCGGTTCGTAGCCGTGAGCCAGCGCGATCACTGGAATGCTGACGACAAACAGCACGCCGCTGAGGGTCATGAGAAGGCGCCGGCCCATCCAGTCGGCGAGAACGCCTGCAAACAGAGTAGAGATGACGCTGCCCAAAAGCACAGCTGCAACGATGATTGAAAGCTGTCCTGCATTTAGCCCGGAAGTGGCTTCCAGATAGGGGAGAGCGCCGGCGATGATTCCAACATCGACGCCGTACAGCAAACCACCAAGGCCCGCTACGAACAGGAGAAAGCGGTTGTAAGCGGCATTCGGGTCGTGAGCCAGCTTTGGCGATGTTTCAGCCATAGGGAAAATTGTTCTCGCGAGAATACTACCGCGGAACAGCCGAACAGAATCCTGGACGAGGCGACAATTACCTTATTCCTCGTTGTCTGCTATTCAAGTGCCGAAGTCAGCGTACAGGTTCACTGCGCCAAAAAACTAGCGGAAGCGGCGAATGAAAAGAGTGTGGCGTTCGGAGCGATAATAGCCGACTCCGTAAATCGTGGCTTTTCCCTTGGTCGAATAAATCACCTGGCGAATGCGCAGAATAGGCGAACCTTTAGGCAGGCCGAGCATCTCAGCGAGATTAGAATCAGCGGCGGTTGCGTCGATTTCTTCGTCGGCGTAGGCAAGATCGACGCCGTAATCGTGCCGAAGAGCACCGAAAAGCGAACTACGTCCGAGATTGACGTTTACCAGCCCGGAAAACTCGGCGCCCGGAAGATAGCAGGTCTCAAGGGCAAACGGTTCTTCCCCAGTAAGGCGCAGGCGGGTAATTTTAACCAGGCGACTGGAGGAGGGAAGGCCCAGGCGGGCGGCGATCTCGTGCTCGTCTTCAACGATCTTCGCCACGAGCACGCGAGAACGAGGTGCCAGCCCCCGGCTGGACATGTGCTCGGTATAGCTCATCAGCTTGTTGAAATGGATTTTTGGAGCGGCGACGAAAGTGCCCGCGCCGCGGCGCCGTTCGACGATGCCTTCCCGTTCCAGCCCTGCGAGAGCGTGGCGAGCTGTCATCAGGCTGACCTTGTGAGTCCGGGCAAGCTCCCGCTCGGACGCCACGGCGTCGCCGGGATTCAGTTCGGCCGACTCGATGCGCTTGCGGATCGCGTTCTGGATCCGCTTGTACACGGGTGTGCCATTACTGTGATTTCCGGCCATAGGCGATCATCCTAACCTCAGACCCCATCTGCTATATAGCGTATAGATGCATTCCTGTAAAGTGAAAATCTGGCGACTGGCGTCAGCCAGCACATTCCCATTTCTAGATTGCTATAGAGCGCATCACCCTATTGGCGCATGCAATTTGGGGCTGGATTTTGTCCGATCAGTCCTTTGGAGCCTCTTCCTGCCGCATTTTGCACAGGTATTTATGCAGCTTCCTGTGGAAAAGTGCGGAGCAAGGCGATTTCGGGCGTTTCTGCAAACCGCAACGCGCTGCGAAGTCCGATATAGAGCGGATGGGAGGGCTAATCAAAACAAATTGTTATTTCCTACATTTTTTTCTTGACCATGAACTATCGCGTGCTATATAGCATAATGCGATTGTATTAGGCGCGACTGTGGGCGCGCCCAGGCAGGGATGCTCTCAGGAGGTTTTGTGATGAAAAAGCTGGGGATTCGACTTCTGGTTGCGCTGGCAGTGCTGGGGATGGCAGCCATGCTGGAGCCGGCTTTCGGGCAGGAAGTGACTGCCACAATTGTTGGAACGGTAACCGATCAAAGCGGAGCGCCGATCAAAGGCGCAGATGTGAAGGCTACCGATTCCGAGCGCGGCACAGTATGGACGGCAGAAACGAATATCACCGGCGCCTACAGCCTGCTGAGACTGCCGATCGGAACTTACGGCGTGAAAATATCGGCCCCGGGGTTCGATACAGCCGTTCGGCCGCCCTTTACATTGGCACTCAATCAGGTTGCTCGCGTCGATGTGCAATTGAAGATCGGCAAGGTGTCGGAGACGGTGGAGATCACGGGGTCGGCGCCGGTTCTGCAAACGGAAGACGCCCAGGTCGGAACCGTGATGGATTCCAACAGCATCGCGAACCTGGCTTTGACCACCCGAAACTACATTCAGTTGACCTTGCTTTCTCCGGGTGTGGTCACGACGGATCCGTCCACATTCGAATATGGATCGCAGACCACACAGGGAGCGATCAACGGCGGAGGCCGGCCATACATCAACGGAAACCGCGAGGAGGATAATAACTTCCTGCTCGACGGGGTCGACAACAATCAGGCCTCGGACAATCTGACCGGCTACACTCCCTCCCCAGACGCTATCGGAGAGTTCGATCTGATCACGCAGAATGCGTCCGCCGAGTTTGGAAACTACGCCGGAGGTATTGTCAACGTCACTATCAAGTCGGGCACCAACAATTTTCACGGCGATGTGTTCGAGTTCTTCCGGAACGACTACTTCAATGCCAATAAATGGGAAGACAGCCCGTTCATCTCAGGCATAAGCGCCGGGCTCCCAACGCCGAAACTGCGCTGGAATATGTTTGGCGGGACCGTCGGCGGACCGATCATCAAAAACAAATTGTTCTTCTTCGGTGACTATCAGGGAACTCGATTTGACCATCCTGCGACGAGCAGCCAGATCACTGTGCTGACGGCGGCAGAAACTACGGGCAACTTCAGCGCTCTCAGCACTCCACTGGTCAATCCTTGCGCGGCCGGAACTGGCGGCGCGTCGAAAGCCCCGTGCGTCATTCTTCCGGCGACTTCGAGGCCGGCCTTTAAGGGCAACATCATCCCCGCTGCAAATCTCGATCCCGCATTTACGGCGCTGGTTAAGAGTCCGCTTTACCCAACGGCGGTAGCACCGCTGGCCGATGGTTTTGGGGCTGCGGTTAACACCACGAATCAGCAGTACAACACGGATCAGGGCGACATCAAAATTGACTACATTGTTTCCAGCCTCGATCACATCAATGCCCGGTATTCGAAGAGCGATGAATTTGACCCGGGCAGCAACTCCCAGCCATTGCTTGGCGACAGTCTGAGTGAGGCATGGTTGAACAATGGAAGCGCAAACTGGACCCATTCGTTCTCCCCAAATCTCTTGAACGAAGTGCGGTTTGGAAAGAACGGAATTAAGCTCATCGCGCCCACGATTACTTTCTCCTCTGCCGTGGGGGATTTAGCGAACACGATAGGCATTCTGAGCGGCAACCCGGCGGGAATCGCTGGCCTTCCGGCGTTTGCGTTTGATGGCGGAACGGCAAGTTCGATTAATAGTTCGACGACCGCCCTGACGGAACTGGGTTCAATCGTGAATCCGCAGAATTTCGCTTCGACCGTTACTCAATTCGACGAATCCCTTATGTACACGCGTGGCCGGCACGTGATCAAGACCGGCTTTCAACTGCAACGCTATAACCTGAACGTGTTTTATCCCGGAAACGCCGGCGAGCTCGGTGCGGAGGTATTTGGCCTTGGGCCGGGCGGCGATTACACCGGTAACGGAGCTGGCGATTTCGCCCTGGGCTTACCGGAAAGCGTTGGCCGCGGCGTGAGCACCGGTGGCTGGCATGCGCGCGATTGGCTCATCGCAGGCTTTGTCCAGGACGATTGGCGAGCAACCAATGAACTGACCGTGAACCTCGGGCTCCGTTACGAAGCGCGCACTGCCTGGACCGAACTGCATAATCGGCAGGTCAACGTCAACATCAATACGGGTGCTTTGGAATTCCCGGGCAACGACCCGGTCCCGAACGGGGTTGTGGGTACAAACGGATTTCCCGCTGGGCTCTATGGGGGAACCTGGGGATTGCCCGACTTCCAGCCTCGCCTCGGCTTCGCCTGGAGTCCTGCGAGATGGAACGGCAAGACAGTGATCCGTGGAGGTATCGCGATTTCATCGTTCCAGGAAGGTACTGGTACCAATCTGCGGCCAACGCAGAACCCACCCTATACGCCGTCTCAATCTGCAGGCACCAATGTCGCGACCGGCGCTGTTGCATTCAACACTGAGACGGCTTTCGCTGCCGCTGCGCCTCCCAGTGGCGATCCTTTCATCAACTCAACCATGCTGACCTGGACGAATGTGCAGCCTGCAGTCGCTGACCAGTGGAACCTGACCGTTCAGCGGGAAATCGCGCACAATACCACTTTCCAGGTTGGCTATGTTGGCCAGCGCACGACTCACCTGATGGTTCCGATCGATTTGGATCAGGGCGACCTGCACCCGAATGGGACCATAACTTATCCCTACATCGGCGGACTGAATCCGATAGGGACGATCATTGATGGGATCGCGACAACCGCACCCACCTATGGTCCAAATGGCCTCGGACTTGTGAAGCAGAGTGCTGCGGTGGGAAATATGAATTACAACGCTCTGCAG
>JASHTD010000199.1 GCA_030040725.1 Candidatus Sulfotelmatobacter sp.
GGGCGCAACCGCACCCTACAATCAGGGCGAAATATCCCCAAACCTGTATTGCGCGATGTTTCAGGTCCATCGAGAAAAACCATCTTAGCTGGTAAAAGCGGTTGGGCCTCGTCTACTTTCACGATTGCACCAATCTGATGACTGTTGCCAGATCGCCATTTCACTCATATACCGCCGGCCCGGCCGGGCAGGCTCACAAGACTAGAATCGCCCCATGCTCCGAGCGTTCCGCTTCCTAGGACTCTTAATTGTCCACGCCATAGTGGCGACTATCGGGTCCGCGATTGCGGAAGGCGCAATCTGGAGATTGGTTCCAGCGCACTCGATTGTGGGCGTGTTGTGGAAGGAATGCATTTTCAGCATTATTTGTGCAACCTCGATCGGGTTTGGCATGTGGAGAACGTGGCGGACTCCGGCTGCCAAGTGGGCGTGGGTTTTTCCGGCTTTATGGTTCGCATTTGGATTCATAGGTACTCACGGCAATGTTTGGGGCGGCCTGTTCGGCCGGCGATCTGTTCTCACCATCCCAGATACGAAAAGCTTTTTCACATTTACCGTTCCACTGTTTCGTGCCACTTTCTATTCTGTAGGTGCATACATCTCGTCGCGCTTATCATCGGCACCTGTTACGCCCGCCCGTTGACGTAATGAGGCCGGCGACTGACGAAAAATCCCCATTACACTTATCTTTCCGCTGAATATCTCCTGATTGGACGAGAGCGACGATCATTTCTTTAGATAGCGATAAAAGCGGGCCTGTCCGCGTTCGATCCAGTACGCGGACTGATAGTTGTCGGTTCCTGGCCCCTTGCTCAGAAAACTGAAAAATACGTGGCGCGATGGTCGCACGACAATTCCTACATGACCATGCCAAACAATCAGATCGCCAGTCTGTGGATGGGAAACGCGGCGAAAGGCCTCGACACCGTCATAGAGATCGTCGGCATCCGCGTATTCGTATGGGAAGCCCGCACGCTGATAAATCGCGTGCACAAGATGGGAACAGTCACGGTTTGAGGCGAAGTGTCGTTGCCCATCGAGCGCGGCAGAAATTATGGCCAGCCCATCATCTGGAGTGAGCAGGCGGCCAGTCCTCAGTCCGTGTTGTATGGACTTGGCTCTGGTCACGTCCTCCGTCCCCGATTGTCGGCCAAAGGCCGACAAAACGGACCCGCACAACGCCGCCGCCATGACCGCGGATTTAAACTGCTTTCGCATTGTTCCATTTTTGATGCTGGGACAGTTCCCTGGCGAGATTACAGTTGTTCACTTGGAGTCGATGCACGAAGGGGAAAGGCCAACGGCGATTCGCGGTTCCGAACATCGTGAATCGTTGCAGATGCGTGCGACTACCGACACCAGAGCACCAATGAGACCACTTGTGGCGTAACCTCCCGATTGCAGTCGTGGTACAGGCCGCCAGAGTCAGTGTGCGGCACCGGGCTTGTTCCCCGAAGGATTGCCAGCATGGGAGGGCTACGTGACGAGCAATTCGTTTGTGGCTCGACAAGGGGCGCCCTAGCGGGGGTTACCGGGGTCGGTTACCAAAGGTAAACAAATAACTTACGGGCGGGAACTTCGGAGACTGGACTGGGGTCTATGTCGAATAGGGGCTGCCAGTATTCTTGGAATATTTTTGCGTGCCGGTGAGGCGTAAAACCTATAATTGGGGTCAGTACAGGGGATGTGCGGCATGGCTGGAGCGGGGACACTGGGAGAACTGGCAAACGCGATCGGGGTCCGGTCGGAAGAGTGGGCGATTGTTGCCGCGCTGAAGGCGGGATCGGAAGAGGCGTATGCCTGGCTGATCGGAGAATTCCAGCGGCCGGTGTATGGATTGGTTTATCGGGTGGTGAGCGATCCCGCCGATGCCGCCGATACGACCCAGGAAGTGTTCCTGAAAGTATTTCGCGGGATGAAGCACTTTAACGGGGAATCGAGTTTGAAGACGTGGATTTACCGGATCGCGCTGCACGAAGCGGCGAACCGGAGGCGGTGGTGGTTCCGGCACAAGGCGCAGGAAACATCGATTGCGCCGGCGGAATCGGAAGATGCGATGAACGCGGATGACGCGATGCGAAGCGCGCTGACCGACCAGCACGATTCTCCATTTGACAACGTGGCGCAGCGGGAAGTGCGGCAGCGCGTGGATCGCGAGTTGCGGCGTGTGGCTGAGCCGTATCGGACGACGCTGATTTTGCGCGATCTGGAAGATATGTCATACGAAGAGATTGCCGAAGTGCTGCAGATCTCGCTGGGAACAGTGAAATCGAGATTGACGCGCGGGCGGCAAGCGTTGCGGGAACGGCTAGCGCCGTATGCGCGAGAGATTGGCGGAGAGTTGGGGTTGAAGGATCCAGCGGAAGATTCGGCGGAAAAAGAGAGTCTGGGTTCACGAATCATTGGTGGGGGTAGAAGGGTCGAGGTGACGCCATGAAGTATGCGGCGGAGAAAGAGACGATGCGGTGCGAAGAAGCGAAGGCGCTGCTGTCTCCTTACCTGGATGGGATGGTCACGGGAACGGAGATGCGGACCCTGCAGGAGCATCTCGAGGTGTGCGCGCCATGCATGGGCGAGTATCGCGGGTTGCGGCAAACGCAGCAGATGCTGGCGAGCCTGGGCCGGGTGAAAGAACCGGCGGATCTGGGATTGAAGCTGCGGCTGGCGATTTCACGGGAGGCGGCGATTGGCCGGCGCGGACGGTATGAGGGATTGCGAATCCGGTTGGAAGACGGACTCAGAGCGTTTATGGTTCCGGCAACGGCGGGGCTGGTGTGTGCGGTGCTGATCTTTGGGTTGGTGACGGCGATACTGGCGACGCCGGGGCAATTGCAGGCCAACAACGAGGATGTGCCGCTGGTGTTGAATACGGGGCCGGAGCTGGAGCAGAGCGGATTTGGGACGAATTTGAGCTCGATCAATGCGGATTCGCTGGTGATCGAGGCATACGTGGATCAGCACGGACGAGTGGACGATTACAGGATACTTTCCGATCCGGGCGCATCGCAGCAACTGCTGCCGGAGGTAAAGCGGATGCTGATCTTCACGACGTTCCGACCGGCGATGTCGATGGGGCATCCGATTTCATCGCGCGCGGTGCTGTCGTTCTCGAAGATTAACGTACACGGGTAAGAGATTCGGAGCGCCTGTTCGGTTGGAGCCGGATGGGTAGAGCTTCATCTTCATTATTATTTCTTCGGTATTTTCTTTCGTTATTCCTTTCGGCGAGTTTTTTCCTTCTTTTTCCCTAGCTGAGTCTTGCTTTTGTCTCTGGGTTCAGGTTTTTCTTCTGGTCTCTCTCTTTATTTCATTTTCGGGTTCCACATTCCTTTTGAAATCTCCGGTGTGCCGTGTGGCGACTCGGGTATATCGTCTAGTCGATTTGGTTTTGTTCTCTCGTCTTTACTCGCCAATCGGGTACCAGCGGTATGGCGAGTCGGCTGCCAAGCGAATAGTTTGAACTCTACTGAGGCGCAAGGCCGGCCTCAAAGCGGCGGCCGCTTCCGCCGAATCCGTCTTTGAGGAGAATGACCCGGCGTGGTACGCATTTTCCTGGTGGAAGACAATGCGGTGGTAAGAGCTCACCTTCGTGCGGTGCTGGAGAAGCGGAACGACTGGAAAGTCGTGGGCGAAGCGGAGAATGGGCTGCGGGCGGTTCAGAGGTGGGAGGAACATGCTCCCAGCATTACGGTGCTGGATTTTGTGATGCCGGTGATGAGCGGACTGGAAGCGGGAAGAAATATATCAAAACAGCATCCGGAGTCGCCGGTGCTGATGGTGACCATTTATCCTTCACCGCAATTGCAAGAGGAAGCCAAAAAGGCGGGAATCCGCGGACTGGTGCAGAAGGCGGACACTCGATCGCTGCTGGAGGCAGTGGAAGCGGTGTTGCGCGGCGAGACGTATTTTCACGAGGGGATGGCGGCGTAAGACCAGTTGCATGCCGGTGCACTCAGCGTAGTTCGCTCTCCGACGCGAGCCCGGACCCGGATTCTTCGGACGTGTTTTTTCGACGAGAGCCGTTGTGCCGCACGGAACGCGCGGGCGTCAGATGCGCAGGATCATCACTTCGGTGGATTTGATGAGAGCAGCGGCGGTCTGGCCGGGCTTGAGTTGCATCTCGCGGGCGGAGCGCGCGGTGATAATGGAAGTGATGCGCTGGCCGCCGATGGAAATGACGATCTCTGCCATGAGGCCGCTGATGCGAACTTCTTCCACCCGCCCCACCAACTGATTGCGTCCACTGAGCCGGCGCACACGCGGCTCGCGATGAGTCTCGGCCTTGTCGCGGGCGCGAAATAGAAGCTTATCGACCTCGCGCTGCGGGATGCGGTGATGGCCGCCGGCGGTGCGGATGCTGCGGATTTTTCTCTTATAAATCCACTGCTTGATCGTGGGAAAGCTGATGCCCAGTTGCAGAGCGGCATCGCGCAAGTGCAGCAGTCCGTCAATATTGCCTTCGGATTTGGCGTTCTTCTGCATTGAGACGCAATCGTAGCGACAACGAAGTTCACGGTCAACCCAGTCGCATCCGCATCACAATAACGGACCTTCTCATTCCAAAACAGATTAAATCCGTATCGTTATGGACAATAAAATCGTATCTCATGTACACTCGCCAGTTCCTTCACACATTTGATTGTCCGAGGCTGAAATGCGCAAGGCTTTCCTATCTATTGCAGCGATTGGTTTTTTGCTTTCGTCATCCCTGACCTTTGCCCAGCAGAGCACGCCCGACCCCTGCAAGAGCGGCCACGAGCTCGCCACCACCGATTGCTCGCTGACCTGGCACGGCATCACGCTTTACGGAGCGTATGACGCCGGCCTGGGCTGGGTTAGTCACGGCTTGCCGGAAAATGGCTACAACTATGAAGGTGCATCTCTGGTGAACCGAAACGGCTATCAACATCGATTCCTGGTGGCGCCGAACAACCTGTCGCAGACGGGTGTGGGCATCAGAGGCAAGGAAGAGTTTCTGCCTGGCTGGGCGGTGGTGTTCAACGCATCCAGTGGCATCAATCCGCAGTCCGGGCTGCTGGCCAACGCGTCAGAGACCGACATCATCAACAACGGCCTTCCCAGGGCCAGCTATTCGTACGCCATCGACGGGGCGCGCGCGGGTCAACCCTTCAATGACGAAATCTATGGCGGCATATCGTCCGAGCAATTCGGCACGCTGACCTTCGGCCGCCAGCGCGCACTCGGCACCGATGCAATGCTGCTTTACGATCCGGCCGGCGGCAGCTATGCGTTTTCGTACATCGGATATAACGGAACGATGGCCGGCGGCGGCGATACCGAGAACAGCCGCTGGGATGATGCCGTGAAGTATCGCCTGACGTATGGCCCAGTGCATTTCGGAGCGATGTATAAATTCGCCGATGGTTCCGGCGGCTGCTACTCGGCCGCTGCAGCCTTGGGCAACCCCTGGGCTGCCACCAACTGCACACCGGAATACGCGCATAACAGCGCTTATGGATTCAATCTCGGGGGAAACTACCAGAAGCTCTCCGCCGACTTCGTTGCCCAACATTACAACCAGGCGATCAGCGTATTGAACCCCCTGCTGGGGCCTGAGAGTCAGGCTACGGGGCAATCGTTTCAGTCAACCACGGACAGCATCGATACAACCACCATCACCGGGGCCAATCTGATCAATCCAGCCAATACCGTGTATGGCATCGTGACCGACAACTACGGCCTTATGTTCGCTGCGAAGTATACGTGGGACCCGGTCAAGTTTTTCGTCGGATACGAATACATCTGGCAGAACAACCCGCACAATCCGCTGGGGGTGGGCGCCTCGGATCAGGGCGGTTATTTCATGAGCGGGGTCGAAGATAACAACCTTGATAATGAAAAGCTGGTGAATATCTGGTGGATGGGCGCCAAGTACACCTACCACAAGAAAACAGACTTCACTTTCTCGTGGTATCAACAGCGGCAGAATGACTTCCGCTCTCCACCGACCTGCTCGGTGGCAGACGGGTTTCGCAGTTCCTGCGCGGGCACGCTGAACGAGGGATCGTTGTATGCTGACTATCATTTCACCAAGCGCTGGGATGGTTTCGCCGGAATTGCGTATTCCTGGGTGAGCGGCGGCCTAGCCATCGCTATTCCTCACAAACCTGGCGTTCCGTATAACTACGACAACAACTGCGCTCCGACGGTGGGGACGCGGTTCGCGTTCTGATGGGTCCCGTTTGATCGCTTCCGGGCAGGCTCAGTCGAACCCCCGCGGGAGTCGTGGTTCATCAGAAGCTCGCGGCGGATGGACCACCAAGTTCATGGCTTGGGAGGACACAGCAGGCCTACCTGCTTGAGCACAGAGAGCATGCTCCAGGCGTTCCATTCTTCCGAGATTTTTCCTGCCCTGAAGCGAAACAGGGTCATTCCCGAAACCTTGACCGGTTTGCCGGTGGCCGGAAGCCCCATTCCGGGCTGAGTATTCGTGCCCCACGCCGTCCAATGGACCACGACCTGGTCGCCCTCCGCCACTATGTGATTAAGGGCGAACTGCATATCGGGCAGAGCAGTGCGTTCTTCCCGCGCCATCGCCAGATCTTCCGCCAGAGTGAAATCGCGATCCGTGCCATGGGCCACAAAGTCGGTGGTATGGAAGTCGGAATACCTTTCGAGCTTTCCCGTGCTGAGCACTTCGTCAACGAATGCCCGCGCCACGGCCTTGTTTTTCTCCTGTTCCCTTGCCGATTGAGCTTGAGAGGGAAGAGTGATGGCAACGACTAGTAGAAATAATACAAAGGCACACTTTCTCTGCATAAAAACCTCCTTGCGTAAGCGTCCCGGACTGACGCGTCTTGCGGACGAAGTCAGTGTCCGACCTATACCTAGGTATAGAGTCAAGGGAAAATTCAGGAGGCGGCGATTGCGATAGATGCGGGGGACTCAGGCCGGTCTGGCCTGGCATTCTGCGGCGATGGAACGTTGAGTCCGGCGCGGATTTGAGTCAATGCGGCTTGCAATTCATCGCGGAGTTGAACTGCCGAGCGGATTTGCTCGTTCATGGCTTGCAGCTTTTTCTCCCCAAGTTTCAAGCCTTCGCGAATGCACGCCTGTGCCGAGCAGTCGTCATAAGGAGATGACCCGCCCGTGTCGCTGGGCAAAACCCATAGTTGAAGCACGCGCCTGATTTCCACCAGCGTGAAACCAAATCGCTGCATCTTCTTGATCACGACGACGCATTCAAGATCCTTTTCGGAGTAAAGGCGATACCCCGCGGGCGTGCGGCGCGGAGTGCGAATGAGGCGTCGCCGTTCGTAGAAGCGTATCGCCTGCACGCTCACACCACCGCGCTTTGCAACTTCGCCGATTCTCATAGGAAGATATTAACCTGTGTGATGGCCTGGCAATACTAGCAGGCGGACCAGCCCACCCTGTCGCAAAGAACGCGACAAGAGTGGGGCAACCCTGCATATTCGCCGTCGGTATATAGCACCCTCCAAGGCGTTTGATGGGATATAGGGAGCCGAGGGGAAAATGCTACACCTGCGCGCGTGTGTGTGCGACTGTGTTAAGCCTCGACCGACCCCCTTCGGGGTCGGTCTCGGCGATGGGGCCGCTCGCGCGCGGGGCGGGGTTGCGCGCGTGCGCGCGCGGGGGGCGTGAGTGTAATGGGGATGTTTCAACAGCTAGATTGTCGTTGATTCACTTCCGAGGCCAATTACAGTGATAATTTGTCCTGTGGAGCATAGGCAAATGCGCAGGTTATGGTTCTGGTTCTGGGTTCTGGTCG
>JASHTD010000200.1 GCA_030040725.1 Candidatus Sulfotelmatobacter sp.
CCCGTTCCCAAATCCTGCGAACCCATCTTCAGATCGACCGATCCGTCCGGCTGAATGGTGAGATCGCAATCGCTGTTGTGACCGCGTCCGCCCCAGGTATGGATGGAAAGCCCAACTCCACGAACCATCTCACCGCGAGAGCTTTGACGCCGCGGATGCCATTTGCTCTTCCAATCCATCAAGTCGGAAGCAATGGCAAATTCTTCACGATAGATTTCCTGGCGCGGCTTAGTGAGGTCGAGGTTTTTCGTGAAGAATTCCAGAGGATCCATGTTCAATTTGGCCGCAAGATCGTCAAGCGCGCACATCGTGAGCACTGCGGCCTGGGGATGGTTCGGCGCCCGCCACGCACGCGCCGGGCCGATATTGTTGCGAATTGCGGTATGTTCTTTCCGCTGATTCGGAACGCTAAAGACATACGGAATCGGCGGCATCCCGCCGCCGCCGGGTCCGCCTGTGCCCCACGATTCCGATTGCCATGCGAGAATGGTTCCATCTTTTTTTGCGCCCACTTTCACTCGCGCAAAAGCCGAAGGTCTGGCCCCTGCGACTTTAAGCTCGGCATCACGCTCCAGCATGATGCGCACCGGCTTGCCTCCAGCCTTCTTCGAAATTTGCGCGGTGAAGATGCCCCACCGGTCCGGAGCAAACTTGCTGCCGAATCCTCCGCCGATATTGTCCTGGTGAACATGAATATTGGTTGCCGGAAGTTTCAGCGGTTCCGCCATTTGTCCCGGTATGCCGGAGACGTTCTGCGTGGAGATGTGTGTGAATAGATGGTTCTCGTCCACCCACTCGGAAATTGACCCGTGAGTTTCCAGGCAGCAGTGCGTGATCAGCGGCACGCCGTAGAGGCCATCGGAAACGAAATCCGAGTCTTTGAACCCTTGATCGGGATCGCCGATGGTTTGGACAGCAGCTTTCTGATAATTCGATTTCGGCCGTTGCGCGGCCTCAGGGTGAACGGTTGCAGCTTGAATCGCACTTAAAACATCGTCGGTTGCACCGTCGGCCTTCAGTCCCTTGAGCATATCTTCGTCGGGTTTTTCAGTCAGGCCGTATTCCTTGATCTGGCTGGCCATCTGCTGGCTGGGGACCTGGTTATCGAGCATGTCATCGATATCGTCGAAGCTGAGCGGGCCTTGGCCTTGCGCACTGTTCTTGGGGGGCTCGGCATCGCTCACCAAGTGCTCGAGCGGTTGGTATTTCACCTTGATGGCGCGAATAGCATCTTCTGCCGTGGGCTCGTCAATCGCCGCGACCGCAACGATCTCATCTCCTTCCCAATGGATCATCGCCCCCGGCCCTTGCACGATCTGAACGGCCTTCACTCCGGACATCTTCTCGGCTGTGCTTGTGTCGATGCTTACGACTTTGGCGTGGGCATATGGACATCGCAACACCTTGCCGTACAACATGCCCGGCCGGTGCGTGTCGTAGGTGTACTTTGCCTGCCCTGAAACCTTGACCGGCGCATCCACCCGCGTGACGCGTGTGCCGATCAGCGTTCGATCATCTTTCGGAGGCCATGCATAGTTCGGCATTGCTCACGCTCCCTTCCGCGCAACCTGCGCGACGGCCTTGCGAATTCCGTCATAGGTTCCACAACGGCAGAGATTTCCGCTTAAACCGTGGCGAATGTCCTCAGGCGTAGGATTGGGATTGCGATCAAGCATCGCCTTACAGGCCACCACAAATCCTGGAGTACAGAAGCCGCACTGCGACGCATCATTTTCCACGAAAGCCTGCTGAATAGGATGAAGCTTGCCATCCTGCATCAGCGATTCGACAGTTACGATTGCCTTGTGCTGCGCTTCGATCGCGAGCACGGAACACGCATACACAGTCTTGCCATCCATCAGGACAGTGCAAGCGCCGCACTCGCCGCGATCGCAAACCCGCTTGGCACCGGTAATGTCGAATTGATCGCGGAGAGCGTCCAATAAGGTGACGCGCGGTTCGAGATTTGCCTTGTACGGCTTGCCGTTGATGCTGAATTCCATCGCGACTTTACCCGGGCCGTGCACGGGAATTTGCTCTCCGGCGGCCATCACGAGCTTGGGTTTCGCGACAAGCGGAATCGCGGCCGTGATGCCGGAGATTCTTAGAAAGTCGCGCCGCGATACGCCCGCGTCGTCAGCTTTTTCTTCGGGATTCTTGTGGCTCGGGTCCCAATCAGGCATTGAATGCCTCCAGGAAGAAACTCTTAGCAGCGAAACCTCGATTTTTCTGCAGTCTTAATTGTTGCGCCGGCCCACGTCAAGAGGCGGGAACCCACGCGCATGCTGTAAAACGAAAATAAGAACGTAACTGTGGGAAAATTATACGCCCACCAGCAGTGGCGTTTAAAACATCAAACTCTGGGCGTCGCCAACTGGACGCTAATTTTTTGGAGAGTTGATCGAAAGATGGCACCGACGAGGCGAAGAGAAACCAACTGGCGCCTTGTCGTGCGCGCTCTGCGTCACAGAAACTACCGGTTGTTCTTCGGCGGGCAGGGAATTTCTCTGATTGGCACCTGGATGACCCGGGTCGCCACCGGCTGGCTGGTGTACCGCCTTACGGGCTCGGCGTTCCTGCTGGGTCTGGTGAGTTTTGCCGGCCAGATCCCGGTTTTGTTTCTGGGACCGTTCGCCGGCGTGTGGGTGGATCGGCTGAATCGCCACCGGGTTCTGGTGATTACACAAGCGCTGTCGATGTTGCAATCTTTCGCACTGGCTGCGCTGGCTCTCGGCAAAATAATTACCGTCAATGAGATCATTCTGCTCAATCTATTTCAGGGCGCGGTCAATGCCTTTGACATGCCGGCGCGGCAGGCATTCGTCATCGAAATGGTGGAGGACCCTGAGGACCTGGGCAACGCAATCGCGCTGAATTCTTCCTTGGTAAATGCAGCGCGCCTGATTGGCCCGTCAATCGCGGGACTGTTGATCGCGCTCGCGGGCGAGGGCGTCTGTTTTTTGATTGACGGTTTTAGTTATCTCGCCGTCATTGCTTCCTTGTTGGCGATGGTCGTCGTCGTCCGGCAACGCGAGCATGCGCACGGCAGTGTGCTCTCTGAACTGAGCGACGGGTGGACCTACATTCGCGGATTCCATCCCATCTGGTGGATTCTGCTGCTGCTGGCATTGGTCAGCCTGGTAGGCATGCCCTACACCACGCTGATGCCGATCTTCGCCGGACGCATCCTGCACGGCGGAGCGCATACTCTCGGTTTTCTCATGGCTGCCACGGGTGTTGGCGCTTTGATTGGAGCCTACAGGCTGGCGGCCAGGCGCAGTGTGCTCGGATTAGGCCGCGTGATCCCGATGACGGCGGCTGGGTTTGGGGCTTCTTTGATTGCGTTTTCGTTCTCGCGGCATCAGTGGCTCTCGATGTTGTTGCTGGTAGTGACCGGCTTCTGCTTCATGCAGCAGATGGCCGCCAGCAACACGATTCTGCAAACCATCGTGGAAGACAAAAAGCGCGGACGAGTGATGAGTTTTTATTCCATGGCGTTTCAGGGAGTGGCGCCGTTTGGCAGCCTTATCGCGGGAGAAGCGGCGAGCCGCATTGGCGCGCCTCTCACATTAACGATCGGAGGCGCGATTTGCATTGGCGGCGCCGCCGTCTTTGCGTCACAACTGCCGGTTCTGCGCCGTCTGATACGGCCAATTTACATCAAAATCGGTGTCATTCCCGAAGTGGCGACGGGAATCCAGGCAGCTTCGGCCTTGCAACAACAGACGGAAGAGTGATCGGGCTGTGCTCGCGAGAGTCTGGTCTGTTTGCAAAGCTTGCAGCATGTTCAGGCGTGAGCCAGTAAGCATGCCTCGCTTGCCTTGTCGATTCTCAGCGACGAAACACTTTCGTTCGGAGCCTTTATTCCCTAGTGCAATTGTGCGATTACGATTGAAGGTGCACGACGCGTGTGGTTAACTTCAAGAGGTCGTTTTTTAGGATTGTTTCACTGACTCCCCAGGGGAATTATGCGGAACTATATTGTGTGGTGGAGGCGGCGTTCCCTGGCGCTGCTCCTTTGGATTTGCACCTTCAGCTGCTTTGCTTTCGCAGCCAGCCATCCTCACTATCTCATTACCAATGACGATGACGCTTTATCGAGCGGCGTCACTTTTTACGTGGTCGGTGAGAATGGTCTTCTTCATCTCGACCAGCGCGTGCTCACCGGGGGCACAGGAATCGCCGGAGGCTATTTTTCCACCAACCGTCTGGCTGTGCTCGATAGTAGAACTCAGCAGTGCGTCTACGCTTCCGACGCATTCACCGGCGATATTGTCGGAATTGATATCAACAGTCTCGCCGTGAGCGGCAGCACTTCCGGTTCACCAACAGATTCAGGCAATGCAAACGGAATTGGTCTGGCAGTGAGCGGGCAATACTTATACGCCAGCTTTACCACCTCCAATACGATCGGAACCTTCGAAATCGAGCCGGGTTGCACTCTTACTTTTATCAACGATGTTTCTGTGGCGGGGCTGCAAGGGGGATTCATCGACGCGATGGCCCTGCACGGAAACATGATGGTCGTGACTTATGTCGATGGATCGATTGAATCGTTTGACATTTCCTCGGGCACTCCTGTATCGAACGGCGACGAACAGAATTCGACCGGGTATTTCGAGTCGCAAGCTGCAAGTTATCCGAACAGCGTGCAAATTACAAAAAACGGGCACTACGCGCTCTTCGGCGACACCTCGACTTCCACGGTGGTGGAAGTTTCCGATATCAGTTCGGGCAAGCTGCGCAAGACCACGGTCTACAGGTTGGGATCGGAAATTAATTCGAGCAATATTCTGTTGAGTCCCGATGAGACATTGCTTTACATCAGCAACACGGAAGGCGACTCGATCAGCGCAGCCTGGTTTGACGCTTCTACAGGAAAGCTGTCTTTCGGATGTACTTCCGGCAAGCTTCGAGGCTACAGTTCCAGATGGTCATATACGGCTCAGTTGGGACTCGGCATCAATACCGGTACCGGCGGCACACTTTATGTAGCAGAGTTCGGAGCGCCTTCTTCGATTGGAATGGTTGCCGTGACTTCGAATGGAGCGACATGTACGCTGGCAGAATTATCCCAGTCGCCGGTACCCGATCTGAATAGCGGGGGATTGCTCTCGATTGAAGACTTTCCACCAGTGTCATTCTAGGGATCTGTTTTTGAAATAATTAGTCGATCGATTTAGAGGTCTAACAACGAATGCGGCGCAATCTTAGGTTTGTGTTAGGGCTAGCGATTTGGGGAGCTTTTGTGTTCCATGCCGGGGCGCAGTGCCCGCCGCGTCCTCCGAGCGGCACCGTCGTGCAGGACCCATTCAATCTAGTTTCTCAGAACGGCGTCCTCAGCGCGGATTTCGATATGGGCTATTCGGTCGACCAATTCGGCTACACGCACTACTGTTACAAATACCAGAGTCCTGCGGGAATTGTTGAAGCTCCTACGCTGAGGGTTCATCAAGGCGATGAGCTACTCTTGAAAGTGAAAGATAGTATTCCCGTCAACAGTTCTGATTCGAAGAGCAGCATGCATATGGCCGCACCCGCGGGCCAAACTTGCGGCGATGGCGGAGCCGCAACTCTGCAATCAACCAACGTTCACTTTCACGGTATGAATATTTCGCCAATCTGCCACCAGGATGACGTGCTTACAACGTTGATTCAGCCGGGATCACCAGGCTTTCAATACAAAATCAAAATTCCCGAGGGTGAGCCGCCCGGACTGTATTGGTACCATCCGCACGTGCACGGGTTCACCGAGTTTCAGGTGAACGGCGGAGCGGCTGGCGCCCTGATTGTGGAAGGCATGGAGAAAGTGCGCCCGGAGGTAGCCGGACTTACCGAGCGTGTTTTCGTCCTGCGTCAGCAGTATTTAGCCCCTTGGGTGCCCGGACCATACGAGATGACGCTGAATTTCCACCTCGCAGTTCCTCCAGAGTCGCCTTCGCCACCGATCATCGAAATGAAGCCAGGAGAAAAGCAATTCTGGAGGGTTGCCAACGCCACGCTGCAAGAGTTCATACCATTGCAGGTGTCGGTCAATGGCATAGCGCAGCCGCTCGAGTTAATCGCGCTCGATGGTTATCCTCTGGCTGCGCCTCGCACCGAAACGACTATCCTGATTCCCCCCGCAGGACGCGCCGAATTCATCGTGCAAGCGCCCCCTGCTGGTTCGAGTGCGCAATTTATCGAACAGTCTTATTCCACCGGTCCCACAGGCAATCCGGACTTAGAAGAGATACTGGCGAACATGCAAGTCAGCAGCACCGGGGGCAGCGATGCGCCGCGAGCGAAGGCAGTCGCGGCCCAATCCATTGTTTCGCCGGAGGGCGTCCAGATTGCGACTTTGAAGGATGCCACTCCCACCGCGACTCGCAAGCTTTATTTTTCGGAAGAATTCGGCGGAACGAACGGGCCGATTCAGTTTTATATAACGGTGGATGGGCAAAAACAGAAGGTTTTCGAGCCCGATGAGAAACCTGCCATAACTACAAAAGTCGGCGCGGTCGAAGACTGGACCATCGAAAACCGGGCGCTCGAGACACACGCCTTTCACATCCATCAGATCCACTTCTTAATGCTCGAAGTCGATGGAAAGCCGGTAGACCATCAGGATCTTCGCGACACCATTGAGATTCCGTATTGGTCAGGCAAAGGTCCGTATCACAGCGTAAAGGTGAGAATGGATTTCCGCGACCCCACCATTGCCGGAACTTTTGTGTTTCACTGCCACATTCTGCTTCACGAAGATATGGGCATGATGCATAAGATTCTAGTCGAGCCCTGAGCGATTGCCGATTTTCGTTACTGTCACTACTCAAGAAGAGAGGTTTGTCGATGCGGAACTCGATTTCTATTGCCTTGGGAGGAGCGATCCTTGCGATCGGAGCCTATTTGTGTGGGACGAGAAGTGCCGCTGTGGTTCACGCCGCAGCACAAGAACATTCACAGGAGACATACGCTCTGGTACGCGGTAATGTCCCGAAAGCTTACGGCCGGCTGGTGGCGGCGATTCCTGACCAGATCGGCACCGGCCTCGTCTTCGAAGATAACGATGGTGTGATTCGCTTTGTCAGCATGACTGGCATGAAAGAGGGAGAACTTGCACGCTACGATCAGACGCCTACGCGTGGAGGGATACCGAAATCGTACGGCCATTTAGTGGCGGCTGTCGTAAACCCGCTGGGTACGGGACTCGTGTTTGAAGACGCCGAGGGAGTGATTCGACTAGTCACCATTACCGGAAGAGAAGAAGGCGAATTAACCCGCAATTGATCTGGTTAGAACAGGTACGCTGGCAAGCTTAGCAGATTCGGCAGGGGAAGTGAGCACGGGCGAAGCGATTGCCGGCCAGCTCCTGGCTTCTTCACACCCCTAGAGCACGAACGATCTTCTGGATGTTGCCCAGGTTCACATCACGCTCGTCCCGTTCGGACGCTTCCGCCCGTTTCTGCAACAAGAGGGATCGTAGCTTGTCGATTCGTTTCGATTCCGTCTCCCGCTCCAGGCATTTTTCTCGCAGCGTGGATTCATGCTTCACTTGAGTCTGAAATTCGCGTCGCTTCAAGATGACCTCCTGGTGGCGCCGACAGTTTGCCAGAACCCGCAAGAACGGGCAAATGGAATATGCCGTGCTTGCTAGAGTGGATCAGAATGAGTGAGGTCGGGCACTCAGTTAATTCCCGTAGGTCGCTATGAAATTCAGACACATCTCATCGATTAATGAGCTGCCCGCGGCGCTGTGTGAGCCACCTGTGAGAATGGAAGTTCTCTCGATTGTGTTACATTCAAATAAAAGTGGGCGCGTAGCTCAGGTGGTAGAGCAATGCCCTTTTAAGG
>JASHTD010000201.1 GCA_030040725.1 Candidatus Sulfotelmatobacter sp.
AGGCGCGCGAGAAATTAATAGGCGCATAAGAAAGACCACATAGAAACTAAAGGCCTTCTGCACGGCATTCCGCTATCGATTAGTATGTTCGGTTGCGTTTCATGCCGATCCAAACGCACAGGAATACTCCCAATCATGAACAAAAAGAACAGGCAGATTCGTGGCAGCCGTCGATTATTTCTCAGAAGTACTCTGGCAGGCGGCGCGGCCGCAACTGCTGCCTCTCTTTATCCCGCGCTGGCCGCAGCGCGCGAGGTTCCCCAGCCAGCCGAGACTTCCGAGGTCAAGCCTTTCGAGCTCGATGAGATCACAATTCCCGATCTGCAAGATGGAATCAAGAGCGGCAAATTTACCGCCCGGTTGCTGGTTGAGAAGTACTCCGCTCGCATTGACGAAATCGACAAGCATGGCCCGGCTGTGAACGCCATCATCGAAATGAATCCCGATGCGCTTGCCATTGCTGACGCGATCGATCAGGAACGAAAAAGCAAAGGCCCGCGTGGGCCGATGCACGGCATTCCGGTGCTGATCAAAGACAACATCGCTACGGCCGACAAGATGATGACGACTGCCGGCTCGCTCGCGCTGGTGGGCTCGAAACCTCCACGCGATTCGTTCGTCGCGCAGAGGCTGCGCAGCGCCGGAGCGGTAATTCTCGGCAAGACGAACTTAAGCGAATGGGCCAATATCCGCTGCAGCCATTCCACCAGCGGCTGGAGTGGACGCGGTGGGCTGACGAAAAATCCTTATGCTCTTGACCGGAACCCTTGCGGATCAAGCTCGGGGACGGGAGCCGGTATTTCGGCAAATCTTTGCGCGGTCGGGATCGGGACGGAGACGGATGGTTCCATCGTCTGTCCGTCCTCCTCTAATGGACTTGCCGGCATCAAGCCAACAGTTGGCCTGGTGAGCCGTAGTGGAATCATTCCGATCTCTCACAGCCAGGATGGCGCCGGGCCGATGTGCCGCACCGTGCGGGACGCCGCAACTTTACTGGGCGCATTAACTGGAGTCGATCCGAACGATCCAGCTACAGCCGCAAGCGCAGGCAAGGCTTACCCCGACTATACGCAGTTCTGCGATCCGAACGGACTCAAAGGTGCGCGCATCGGAGTCGCAAGAAAATACTTCGGCTTCAACGATGCCGTCGATGCCCTGATGGAGCAATCGCTCGACGTAATGAAGCGGCAGGGAGCGACTCTAATCGATCCGGCGGATATCGAGACATTGGGTAAGTTTGATGACAGCGAGCTGTTGATTATGATGTACGAACTTAAAGCCGACCTCAACGCCTATCTCGCGCGGCTTGGGCCGAGTGCTCCGGTTCGGACATTAAAGGATGTAATCGACTTCAACGAAAGCAATCGCCAGAAAGAGATGCCTTACTTCGGTCAAGACTTATTTCTGAAAGCTGAGGCCAAAGGCCCACTCACCGAGAAAGCGTATCTCGATGCGCTGGCAAAAAACCACCAACTCGCTCGCACCGAAGGTATCGATGCAACCATGGATAAATATCATCTTGATGCCCTCGTTGCTCCCACCGGAGGGCCGGCCTGGCTTACAGACTTGCTGAATGGAGATCACGTGGCCGGCGGAAGTTCGAATGCCGCCGCCGTCGCGGGTTACCCCAATGTTAACGTGACTGCTGGTTCCATCGCAGGGCTCCCGATCGGAATTTCATTCTTCGGGCGGGCCTGGAGCGAGCCCACACTGATCCGCCTGGCATACGCATTCGAACAAGCAACGAAGGCTCGACAGGCTCCGCGTTTCCTGACTACGATAAAGGTTGATTAAGGTAGACCCCACTTACTCGAACCTTTCCTCTGTATGGGAAGCTAGGTTTAGTTCTAATTTGGATTCCTCCCCCAGCCCATGCATTAAATTCGCCGATTCCCGGATGTGTCGCGGCTTTTCTCGTGTTAGCCTTACTTACCAAGGGGGTATTACTCATGATGAACGACGTAGTGACTTCCCTACAGAAGGAGTACTCCCGGCTGCAAGCGGAGTTGGGACGAGTAGGGAAGGCGCTGGATGCGCTCGGACACCGAGGTGGGCGTAAGCTCAAAAGGACTGGCCGTACCTTGAGCAAAGAAGCCCGCCAACGTATCGCTGAAGCGCAGAGGCTGCGTTGGGCGAAGGTCCGCAAGGCCGCCGCCAAATCAGCCGCTAAGTCGTAACAGTAATGCTTTCGCAAGCACCGCGGCCGGCCTCGTTTGCCACTTCTCGAAAGGGATTGCGGGCGAGGCCAAGCTTCGGAGTTATCCACAACCACTCTCGCCTTACCACGCAGACGCAATTCCGGCCGGCTATCTGATTACTAAGTCCATCGAAACCACCTGAGCGCGAGCAGGAACGAAATTACACCCCACAAACCCATCACCAGGAGGCGCGGCCACTGATGGAGCAGGGGGGTGCCTTCCAGAATGCTGGTTCGCAGTGCGTCGTTTAGCGCCGTCAGCGGAAGAGCTTTGATTAACGGCTGGACGACAGCCGGAAACCGCTCATACGAGAAAAATACGCCGGAAAAAATCCACATAGGCATCATGACCAGATTCATGAGGCCGCTTACGCTTTCGATCTTCTGCGCGCGGCTCGCAGTGAGAAGGCCGACTCCTCCGAAGCAGAGCGCACCGACCGAACCGAGCAGAGTAATGGTGAAGAGGGAGCCCAAGACCCGCATATGGAAGAACACCACGCCCAGAACGAGCAGCAAACCAATTTCGATGACCATGAGCACCAGGCGGCTGGACATAAGCGCGAGCAGAAAATCTCCGCGGCGCATGGGCGTACCCACGAAGCGTTTGAGTAGCTTGCGCTGCCGCATATCGACCAGCGCGAATCCGACGCCCCACATGCCAGAGTTCATCAAATTCATACCCAGCAGGCCGGGAATCAGAAAATCGATATAACGCGAGCCCGGTTCGGAAGACGTGACTTCGCTGGTGGCGATCACGTTCTCGCGACCGGCTGCGGCCTGCAGCGCGTCATTGACTTCCGAACGGGCCAGCACGCTTTCCGGACGAGCAGGGTCGTAAAGGTAAGTAAGTCCTCCGGCTGCATTTGGCTCGATGACGAGATCGTATTTACCCAACCGGAAACCTTTGCGCGCGGCAGCATCGTCCTGAACCTCGACCTTGAAAGATGCATGCTGCGGAGAGTTCTGCAACAGCGATTCCGTCTGCTGCGCTCCGGCTCCGGCGACAATGGCAACCGGAGAAGCGCCGGCGGGTTTCTCACGGAAGGCAATGCCCAGCCCGGCAGCGAGCAGCAGAGGAAATACGAAAACCCAGAACACGACCTCCGGCTCGCGCTTGAGTTCGAGCATGCGAGCCCAAAGGAGATGCCCGTAGCCTGCCCAGCGACCATTGCGCCGCGGCGGACGGCTGGGGTTAGCGGAAGTCTTGGCTGTGGGAAGTTGTTCTGCAACACTCATGCTTACTCGTTCACGTTAGCTTACGCGACACGCTGGTGTCGTCGGAGATCCCTCCGCCCGCCGGCAAAAAACGCGGGCGTTCGGGATGACGCAACGCACCGACACTCGAAATCAAACCACCACCCTTTATCTCCGCAATTATGACTCACTCGTAAATGACGCTACTCTTCCCGCAAGTGTCTTCCCGTCAGCCGCACGAATACATCTTCCAGACTGGCTTGGCGTGTCGAAAGGTGCTCGAGCTGGCTTCCCTGTTTTTCGACGGCGTCCAAGAGCGCGGGAATGGTCAAATGAGGCTCTTTGACGCTGAGCGCCATCATGCCATCGGCCTCGAGCACGGACTCGACGCCGGGCAGAGCGCGCCAGAGTGCGGGATCCGCCCGGCCGTTGCCATTGGAACTCACGGCAAACTCGACAACGTGATGGCCGCCGAGGCGTTCAATCAAATCGGCCGGCGAACCTTCCGCGATGATTTGCCCATGATCAACGATTGCCAGCCGGTCGCATAGACGCTCGGCTTCGTCCATGTAATGCGTGGTCAGCAGAACGGTTCCGCCGTTGCGCTGAAATTCGCGAATAATATCCCAGAGTTGCCGACGGCTCTGTGGATCGAGCCCGGTGGTCGGCTCATCGAGGAAAAGAATTTTCGGATTGCAAACCAGCGCCGTCGCCACCGCCAGCCGCTGGCGTTGCCCGCCGGAAAGCTTTCCCACCCACGCGTCGGCTTTCTCGGTGAGTTGCATTTCTTCCAGCACTTCATCGGTTGACCGCGGTTCACGATAAAAACTGGCGAAAAGGTCGACGGTTTCGCGCACGCTAAGCTTTTCGGAAAGCCTGGTTTCCTGCAGAGAGATGCCCAGCCACTCCCGCATTTCGCGTGGGTTCTGGCTCCAGGAGTGGCCGAGAATCGAGACTTGCCCAGAGGTCGGCTCCAGCAAGCCTTCGAGAATCTCGATTGTCGTAGTCTTCCCTGCGCCGTTCGGCCCGAGCAGGCCGAAGCATTCTCCAGTTTGAATCTCGAGATTCAGCCCGCGCACAGCTTCCACTTTTCCCTGGTAGGTCTTGCGCAGGTCACGGCATTGGACGGCGATCCCCACGCATGCATTCTAACTTAGGCAGCGCCTTCGGCTCCGGAAGGGTTCACAGGTTCGGACTCCCGACAAAAAAACGGCATCGCTGCCGCCCGTTGTTGCATCTTGCTTTAGGTGCGCATCCCTAAATGCGGCTTCACCTGACGGCGTTCTCTCTAAAACGCCCGTGCGTCGTTTGCCAATCGCTTCTTAGTCGCCATCCGAAACATGATGTAGCGCATGAAAGGAAGCCGCTATGCTGCGCAAACCTTGGCTATTGCCATTACTTTTCATCCCTGTGTTCCCCTCGCTCGTGTCTACTTCGCCGGCTCAGGAATCGCGCCATTTCATTTTTCATTACGGCTTCACGGTGAGAAATCTGCCGGCGAACCAGAAAGTTCGCATCTGGTTTCCGCAGGCGAGGTCGGACCGCTGGCAGGAGGTAAAGATTGTCTCGGCCAAGGGCGACCTGCCGCTGAAAAACTTTCGCGATTCGAGATATGGCGATGAGATTTACTATGCCGAAACATCCCGTGCTGCTCGGCCGGAGCTGCACTTTGAAATCGAATACGATATCGTCCGCCGGGAGCGCGTGGCTCTGGGAGGCAATGCACTGCTCTTGGTTCGCGCCTCGCTCTCCTCAAAAGAAAGACGGGAGGATTTGCAGCCCGACGCGTTGGTTCCGGTCACCGGCTTGCCGGCCGATTTGGCAATGAAGGTTACGCAAGGAAAAACGGAGCCGCTCGATAAGGCCCGCGCCATCTACGATTACGTTTTTACGACGATGCGCTACGACAAGACCGGAACCGGTTGGGGACGCGGCGACGTGCTCTACGCCTGCGACGCAAAAAAAGGC
>JASHTD010000202.1 GCA_030040725.1 Candidatus Sulfotelmatobacter sp.
AGGATAGTCTCTTGATGCGGTCGAAGATGGAGGCGGCTTGGTCTTGCGTGAGCAATTTCGGCTCTTTTCTGTGGCTTTGTGACTCTATGGTAAAACTAACTTCCTTTGTAGGCGCTGCCCACCTTTATTTGCCGGAAGCGTGACGGAGCTGCGCCATGGCCGGTGCCCATCACCTGCTGCGGTTGTCCTTTGCCGCAGTTTGGCGTGCCCCAGAGAACCCACTCGTCGCGTGAGCAGATCGCATCGAGAGAATTCCAGAACTCGGTTGTGATCCCGGAATATGACGGGTTTTTCACCATGCGCGTGCGCTTGCCGTTCTTGATCTCCCACCCGATCTCGCAGCCGAATTGAAAGTTGTAGCGCTTGTCGTCGATTGACCAGGAACGGTTGGTTTGCATGAGAAACCCGTGATCGGTCGAGGCGATCAGTTGTTCGAGAGAGAGCGGCTTTTCGCCGGGCAGCAGACTGATATTGGTCATGCGAATCATCGGCAATCGATTCCACCCCTCGGCGCGCAGCGTTCCACCAGAGCGGTTGGCTCCAATCGTGTGCGCCGTTTCGCGCGAACTGAGATAGCCGGTGAATAATCCATTCGTGATGATTGGCGTGCATTGCGCGGGAACGCCTTCATCGTCGAAGCCGAATGTTCCAAGGCCGGGGCCGTGCTCCTGGCGGGCGTCAGCAACCACATTCACGATGTCGCTGCCGTATTTCAAAGTGCGCAATTTGTCGAGCGTGAGAAAAGAAGTTCCGGCGAAATTGGCTTCCATGCCTAGCACACGATCCAGCTCAATCGGATGTCCGATTGATTCGTGAATCTGCAATCCCAGCTGCGAACTATCGAGAATTATGTCGAATTTGCCTTCGGGACACTGATCCGCGTGATGGAGCGCGACCGCTTCTTCGGCGATGCGGCGGGCGTTCTCGACAAGCCTCAATTCGTCGATCAGTTCGTAGCCTCTGTTCTGCCACTGCCCACCGTAAGAATTCGGGTACGAACGCTTCTGAATTTCATTTCCCGCGAAGGCGTAGGCGCAGTAACCCGCCCCGGCAGAATATTTTGTCTGATGAATGTCGGAGCCTTCGGACGAGACAAACCACTGCTCTTCGCGATTGAAGTTGAGATTCGTTTCAGCGAGCGTGATGCCGGCGACAGAGCGCAGTTCGGAATCGATCTTCAGCAACAGCGCAATATTCTGCTCGACCGAAATCGAAAACGGATCGATCTTGTGAGGAGTGGTCCAGTCGGCGGTGACGGGCTTTTCTGGGGCGAGTTGAACATCGTGTTGCTTGACTTTAGCCGAAGCGCGAGCAATTTCAACTGCGCGGGCGGCGGTTGCTTCGACTCCCGCATGCGATAGATCTTCCGACGCGGCAAAACCCCAGGCGCCATCGGCAATGACGCGCACGCTATAGCCGAGAGATTCCGAATCCGAAGCGCTGCCGACCTTGCCATTTTTAGTAGTGAGTGCGCGGCTGCGCTGGCTCACGATGCGTGTGTCAGCGTAGCTCGCGCCGCGGGAGTTCGCGGTGTCCAAAGCCCAGTTGGCAATTTGTTTCATGCGGAAATTCAATTTATCACGAAGACACAGGGACACCGAGGCGACAAATCTACGGCGTGGTGTGCGCCGCGTCCAACGCCTTTCTCACGGCGAGCAACTCTTTCAGAAGATCGCGCAATTTCGTCGACTCCAGCGCGTTCGCTCCGTCAGATTTCGCCTCTCTTGGATTGTCGTGAACTTCTAGGAAAACTCCATCCACACCCGCGGCGACAGCAGCGCGTGCGAGCAGCGGAATAAATTCCGGCTGGCCGCCGCTGACGGCGTGATCTCCGTCGGCTGATGAAGAGGGCAGTTGCACGGAATGCGTCGCATCGAAAACCACGGGAGCAAATTTGCGCATGATGGCGAGCGAACGCATATCGACCACGAGGTTGTTGTAGCCGAAGCTACTGCCGCGCTCGGTGAGAAACACCTGCGAGTTTCCCGCGTCGCGGCATTTCTCAACGGCGTGCCGCATGTCCCAGGGGGAAACGAACTGCCCTTTCTTGATATTTACCGGCTTGCCGCTCAGCGCGGCCGCGACGATCAGATCGGTTTGGCGGCAGAGAAACGCGGGAATCTGCAGGATATCGACGACTTCGGCAACTCTTGCCACATCGGCCGCCTGGTGCACGTCGGTGAGCACCGGAACGCTGATTTCGGTTTTTATTGTTTTTAGAATTCGTAGGCCGTCCTTGATTCCCGGCCCGCGAAAGCTGCGAATCGAAGTGCGGTTCGCTTTGTCATAGCTGGCTTTGAAAATAAAAGGAAAATTGAGCGACCGCGTCACACCCTTAATAATCTCGGCCATGCGAATGGTGTGCTCTTCGCTTTCGATCACGCATGGGCCGGCGATCAGGAAAAGGTCGCCGGAGCCGACGCGCACATTGTCGATTTGGAAGGAAGAAATCATGTGGGATTCATTTCACCACGGAGCCGGTGAAAGATTTTCCTAACTGAGCAAAGATATGATCACGAGATTCCTCGCCCCGCTGGTGAAGACGCGGGGCTTCGGGATGACGCTTTCACAAATTTCGTGCGCCCTCTATCTCTCTGTGACTCGTGATGATTAAGCCTATCTTTGCCCAACCCGCTCAGGCCGGTGGAACATTTCCACGGCCACCGTTTCCTTCTCGGCCAGCCGTTTGGACCGGCGGGCGTATGCCGCCGCAATGAACGTGCTAAATAAAGGATGCGGCTCGAGCGGCTTCGATTTGAATTCGGGATGAAATTGACACCCGATAAAATGAGGATGGTCGGGCAACTCGACCATTTCTACGTAAGTTCCATCGGGCGTTGAACCGGAGATGCGCAAGCCCGCCGCGACCATCGGCTCTTCATACTCGCGATTGAATTCGTAACGATGGCGATGGCGCTCGCTGATTTCGAGCTTGCCGTAAATCCTGTGCGCGAGTGTGCCCGGCTCGATTTTGCAAGTCCAGGCGCCGAGGCGCATTGTTCCGCCAAGTTCTTCCACGCCGCGCAATTCACGAAGTTTGTAAATGACGCGATGCGGGGTGGCCTGATCGAACTCGCTCGAATTTGCCTCTTCCAGTCCCACAACGTTGCGGGCGAATTCAACGCATGCAGTCTGCATGCCCAGGCAGATGCCGAAATAGGGAACTTTATTCTCGCGC
>JASHTD010000302.1 GCA_030040725.1 Candidatus Sulfotelmatobacter sp.
GGATAGAACTTGATGTAGTCGGAAAATTCCTGCGTGGCGAGCTGGGCGTTGTTGCCGTTGTAATCGCGCAGGGCGTTGTTATAAAGCACGTCCGGTGGCGGAGCGTTTTGTGCAGCGGTCTGCTGGGCCTGCTGCGCAGCTTGCTGCGCCTGAACGCTCTGCTGCGCCGACTGCATGTCGGTGAGCTGCTTGCTTACAGCGGCCAGCCGCGCCTTGAGTTCGTCCAGCGAGTCGTTCAACGCTTGGATTTGCCCCGAGATCTGGTCGACACGCCCGCTGGAATCATTCTGCTGTTTCTGAATCGCGGTCTGAAGAGCGGTAATCGCTGCGCCAACTTTGTTGACCGCGTCCGCATCCTGCTGCACCAGGTTGTTCATCACGCCCATGCGCTCGTCGAAGCTGCGCTGCATGGCGGTCATCTGCTCCTGCAGTTGCTGCACCTGGGTTTGTAGTTGCACCATTTCCTTGCTCACGCCGAAAGCCGGAGTCACCGCCAGCAAGAACGCCGTCGCGAGCAAAGCAAACAGAGTAGAAAGTCGTTTGTGGGTCATAGACCTTTGCCGCAGGGAAGAATTTCCCGCATCCATTTTAGACGGCCTGGAGGCAATGCGGGTTGTGAAGGTTGATGCCAGTAATAAAAACCAGAGGCGGACTAGCTCCGCCTCTGGCCAAATTGCCACACTACTTCTGGTACACGAAGTGCCCGCGGCGGTTCTGCTGCCAGCAGGATTCGTTGTCTTCCATGCAGAACGGCTTTTCCTTGCCGTAGCTGATGGTTTTGATGTTGCTTGCGCTTACTCCGGCCGAGACCAGAGCGTTTTTCACTGAATTGGCACGCTGGTCGCCGAGAGCGAGGTTGTATTCGGTCGAGCCGCGGTCGTCGCAGTGTCCCTCAATCGTGAAGCTGATGTTGGGATGCTGCGAGAGGAACTGCGCATCGGCCTGAATGGCAGACTGCTGGTCGGCTCGAATATCTGACTTGTCGTAGTCGAAGTAAACGTCCTTGACATTTTGACCGAACAAGTCTTCTTCCGAGGGACCGGGAGCCGGAGGCGGTGGCGGCGGAGGCTGCGTCACAGTTAGACGAGTGGTCGCTTCCTGCGTGCCACCCGCACCCTTGGCAACCAGGTGATAGGTTGTTGAATCGGTGGGGCTGACAGACTGCGACCCGCTGGCCTGCACGGCGCCAATGCCGTCAATCGAAACGTCGGTGGCGTTCGAGGTCTGCCAGCTCAGAGTGGCCGATTGCCCAGTTTGAATGGTATCCGGGCTCACAGAGATTGAAGCTGTGGGCGACGGTGGCGGCGGTGGCGGCGGTGGTGGCGGGGGGGCGGCTTTCTTCTTGCACGCGCCCAACATAAGAACCGCGCACAATGCGATTACAGTGGCGAGCGTCTTCACAGCTTGCTGCAGGTTCATGCTTTTCACGTTGTCCCTCATTCCGTTGATTCCTCCTGCGAACTCGAAAGCTGCTTCGAGTTCCGACGAAGTGATATTTATTTCCGACTCTTTTACTGCTACCTCCCGAAGCGACTTCTAAACTTTTGCAGCGACGACTATTTCCAGGTCCAGTTGGGTTGCGAATTACGCCCGGTAAAAGTCAATTGATGGAGTTTGGTTCCGTCGGCCAGCATCATCCAGATTTCGTCTTTGCCGGATCGTCTCGATTGAAACACGATATGCCTGCCGTCCGGGGCCCACCAAGGAAAATCATTGCGACCGCCGTCATGGGTGAGCTGTACCCACTGCTTGCTGGCGATATCCATCAGATAAATGTCGGAAGATCCCGGCTCGCCGGGGCCATAGCGCCGGGTCCACGCCATAGTTAGAAACTGTCCATTCGGCGACCAATTCGGCGACACTGCGTAACCCTGATCGGTCATGCGTTGCTGATTGGTCCCGTCAGCTTCCATCGTATAAACCTGCGGCAGGCCGGTATCGCCGCTGACGAATGCGATCTGCGCTCCTGTTTTCGGATTCCATGTCGGCGAAACATCGGGCCCCTTGCCCGTTGTCATTGCCCGGAGACCACCGCCGGAAGAGTCGGATACATAAATCTGCGAGTGCCCGTTGCGGGCCGAGGACAATGCCAGCCGGGTGCCGTCTGGCGACCACGAGGGCGAAAAATTGTCTCCGCTGAAGCGTGGAAAGCTGACCAGCCGGTTGAGATCGGTCGAGTAGATGAGTATCTGCCAGCCGTATTTCGTGACTCCACTGAAAGCCAGGCGCGATCCATCGGGCGAGATGCGCGGCGAGAGAGCAATGGTTCCCAGATGAGTCAACTGGTGTTGGTTCGAGCCATCGTAATCCATCACCCAGATTTCTTTGTGGCCGGAGCGGTCGCTGACGAAATAAATTTTGCTTTCCGCGATGCCGGGGATTCCGCCGCCCAAGCGGAAAATAATCTCGTCGGCAAACTTGTGAGCGATAAGCCGTGTAGCGTCGGCAGTCGCGACATCCATGTACTGCTTACCCAAAACCTGGGCCGAGGCGGTATTCTTTACGTCGTAAAGCCAGCCCTGTACCACAACTTTGCCGCCCGCGACGGCCAGATTGCCAAAGGCCAGCATTGCCGCATTGGGCGGAGGCGAGTTCCAGGCGGGATATGTCACTTCGCTTGGCTGTCCCGGCACCTGGAGCGGGTAGAAACTCTTCGACACTAATTCAACCACGCCCGAATTATCGAGGTCGTTCCATAAAGTGTCGTTGAAGGTTTTGAGCAGGGCGGTATTGAGGGGATCGTTATTGCCCGCTTTGAAATCCGGCACCGCGAGGCGCACTTTTTCGACGCCAAGGCCTGAACCGGTGCGAACCCAATCCTGCGCAGAAGCGGCGCAAGGAACCAGGCAGAAGAACACCGCCAGCAAACTCAGGCTGCGCAGAAGGTACAAGCCAACCGAGGCAGAGAACGAAACTTTCGAGTTTTTGTAGTCCATCCTTTTCAAGCGGTAACACGAGCTGCCGGAACAAAAGGATACTGGGAACGACAATATCGTAGTCCGATATGTTCCGGTTGGCAAGTTACGATTGACCAGTGGCGGCATTCTGAACCTAAACCATCATCAGGTACATGCCGGATGCGGCGACTTATCTTGGTACCCTAATCTTGGCACCGCAAAATTTCGTTCAACAAATCAAAATTTGCGCACACGTAAAGAGCGCTCACACCCGCCGCAGGCCGTCTCATTTCTTACTGTAATCGAACCAGTACTCCACCGAAATCTTGTTCCCGCTGTAGTCCTGCGGCAGCGGCCCGAACGTGTCAATTCTCTGCAAGGCACGAGTCGCCGAAATGTCGAGCGAGGGCACGCCACTCGACTGCTCAATCTGAACGTTGTACGGATGTCCGTCGCGGGCTACATCGAACGTGATGTAAACCCGGTTCGCGCTGGTGATTTTGGGGTCGACTTCATACTTCAACCAGTTCTCAGAAACTTTCCGTTGAATGATCTGCACGTACCAGCCATACAGCGTGCCAAAATCGCCCCCGTTTCCTGTGATGCCGAATCCACCTTTTGCGCCGCCTGCGGCAAAGGTTCCGTAAGGACCACTGACGGGGCCGCCCTCGCCGAACGCGACCTGATTGTTTTCCGGTTCGGGCTCGGGCTTGGTCTTTTCTTTGGTTACCGTCGGAGTCTTCTTCGGTTTGATCTTTACGTTCTTGCCTTGAATCTCGATGGCATCCGGCTCTTTTTGTTCCGGCTTGGGCTGGGATTGCGTCAGCCCCTTCGATTCATTCGCCAGAACGTTCTGGGTTGGGGCTGGCGTGGCTGGCAAAGGAACGTTGCTGACCAGGGTGACGCCAATCGCCGAACCGCCTCCGCCCGATCCCCAGCCCTGGCCGGGGGAACCTGCAATGTAGACCGCGTAGAGAAGGATGAACACCGTGACCGCAGCATGAAATCCCGCAGACCATCCCAGCGCCTTCGGCCAGCTGTCGTGCTCGAAAAAGATCTCAGCGTTTCGGGACATTGCTTTCCAAAGGTTGGGTCACGATGCTGATATTGGTAATGCCCGCTTGCTTCACCGCATCCATGACTGTGGCGAAAGCGCCGAAGGGCACGTTCTCGTCGGCCCGCACAAAAATGAACTGGTTTCGCGGGTCGCGAATTTTCTGCCGCAACTTGGTTGCGATCTCATTGATATTGATCGCGTCATTGCCCAAAAAGACCCGTTGATCTTTGTTGATGGTGATGACCGTGCGCTCTTCCGTGATCTCTTTTACGGTGCGCGTTTTGGGCACGTTGACTTCGATGCCAGACTCCAGCACGGGAGCGGTCACCATGAAGATAATGAGCAGCACCAGCACGACATCCACCAGGGGTGTGATGTTGATATCGGCAAGGGCGCTCTGGGTGCGGCCATTCGGAGTCGTGAAAGCCATCAGCGCCTCACTTCGGCCATGACTTGCGGCTGAATGCTCTCCAGAGTGTTAAGCACTTCAAGGGAGAAATCGTCGCCGCGCGCCGCAAAACCCCGAATGGAATTGCCTATCAGGTTGTATGCGATGACGGCGGGAATCGCGGCGACGAGTCCGGCGGCGGTCGTGATCAGAGCTTCGGAAATACCGGGAGCGACCGCCCGGAGGGTCGCGCCTCCGGCAGTTCCCAGACCGTGAAAGGCATCGATAATCCCCCAGACCGTTCCAAACAGACCGATAAACGGCGTTACCGCCGCGGTAATCGCCAGCCACGGAACGTTTCGCTCCAGGCGCGAAATTTCTTCGGAGGCGCCGATCTGCATGCCGCGCTGCACTGCTGTCAGGCTGCGCAAAGATGGATCGGGGCCCGAAAGCTGGCGTTTGTACTCCGAGTATCCGCCTTCAAATACCCCCACCAGGGGACTGGGCCGAAACTGATCGGCTACGGCGGCAATGTCCTGCAAACGCTGAGCGCGACGGAAAGCGCGTACGAAGCGTCCGCTCTGCAGCCGGGCGCGCCGGAGCAGGCTCCATTTGGTCAAAATGATTGCCCACGAAACCAGGCTGAAGGCCAACAAAGTAAGCAGAACGAACTTGGCTACCGAACCGGTGCTGGAAACGAGTTCAACGATTTCCCCGCCGTCGAAGAGGGCTGGCAAACAGAAGAGATGCATTGTTTGGAGATTTCCTTTTTGGCGATTATAGATGATCGTGCTTGCACGTAGATACGATGAATCTTAAGCATAAACGGCCATTGCCCTAAATATTCGCTGAAAAATTGTCTCCGCGCACCGTGCCAGCGACGCGACGTTTTTTTCGCCGCTATACCCCACTCGATCGAAGCGCATCCAAGAGCGGCGGAGTTAGAAACTCTAAGAATTCGCGGAGGAATGGAACTTATGGCGCAATGCGGAATGTTATGGGACTATCGGTTCACCAATGACGCAGACGATATTCGCGGTTCCAAGGTGTATGGCCTGAACGACGAAAAACTCGGCAAGATCGACGATGTGATCTTCGATCACTCTACCGGCAACATTCGCTACATCGTGGTCGATACTGGAGGCTGGCTTTCGACCAAAAAGTTTGTCGTCCCGGTCGAACACCTTCGCACTTCCTTCGATCACAAGGACGATTTCGCGGTGGATCTCAACAAGCGGCAGATCGAGGCGCTCCCTCCCTATCACGAGTCGCATCTGGAATCCGATGAGCAGTGGGCCGATTACGAGCGGCGTTACCGGGCGCAGTGGAAAGCCGATCCCGTTATGCATCGGGCCGGGACCGATCGAAATATCACGCCAACCACCTAATCAAATGGAAGGAAATCGTTCTTCGGAAGCGGCCGAGCACGGAGCCCCGCCGGTTTCGAACACCACCCCTGCCGGAACAACACCCCGCTCGCCCGACCCCTCCATGGAAGATACCGGCGCCTTCGAAACCGGTGGTTTTGCCGCCAGCACGGACACAGTCGAGATCGACAACACTGCGGTCGGTATCGGAGGACGCTGGGATACGTTTCAGGATCGTTTGCGCGAGCGTCGCAAAGAAGTGATCGGCGCACGGCAGGGTACTGGCGAGGGTGGAAGCCTTCGCAAAGCCGGGTAGACGGGAGATTCAATTTCCTATCCCGCGTGAGGTCAAAGGTGCGTCCAAACTGGCCGCAACTCAGACTACCCTGACCTCGCGCGGAGGGTTGTCGGTACCTGGGAAGCCGGAGTAAATGTATCCGGTTTTCGCTGCTCTTTTTCATGCTATGCTGCGCACAATCGAAGAACCCATTCGATAGGGCGCCCCTGTGCTGGTTGAACTGCGGCTGGAAAACTACGCGGTCATCGACAATGCGTCGGTAGAGTTCGCCCCCGGGCTGAACTTGCTCACCGGCGAAACTGGCGCGGGCAAATCCATTTTGATTGATGCGCTGGCGCTGCTGCTGGGAGAAAAAGCCTCGACTGACCTGATCAGAGCCGGCGCCGAGAAAGCAGTAGTTTCGGCGGTTTTCGAATGTGAAGGCCAAGCCAGAGACCAGATCACAGTCATTCTCGAAAGCAATGGCCTGGACGCTAATCCGGACCCAGACAACGACAGCGACAAAGATGAATCCGAAGACGAGACGCTGATCATTCGCCGCGAGATTGCGGCGAGCGGAAAAGGCCGCGTTTTTCTGAATAATCAGGCAGCGACTGTCGCGGTCCTGCGGCAGCTAGCACCGCACCTTGCGGTTATCCACGCGCAAAACGAATCTTTGTTATCTTTTGACGCCAATGCTCGTTTGGCTTTACTCGACTCGTTTGCCGCGAACCAGGTTGAGCCAGTGGCCGCGGCGTATGAGACCTGGAAGAAAATTCGCGCCCGCATTGACGAACTGGAGCGCGACGAGCAGGACCGGCTTCGCCTAGTTGACCTGTGGCAATTTCAGAAGCGCGAGATCGCACACGCTAAACTTCAGCCCGGGGAAGACGAGAAACTCGAAACCGAAAAACGAGTCCTTGCGAACGCAGAAAAAATCTATAACGCGGCCATGCACGCTTTCGATCTGCTTTATGAAGGCGACGCATCTACTTCCGCATCGCTGCGCGCGGCCCAGAAGCAGGTCGAAGAACTGGCCCGCTACGAGCCGAAGTTTCAGGAAGCGCTTGCCGCGTTGGAGACCGCTCGCATCAGCGTCGAAGACGTCGGAGCCACCGTGCGTGATTATGCTGGCGGCATCCAGGCTTCGCCCGAACACTTGGTGGAAGTCGAAGATCGGCTGGCATTGCTCGATCGGCTCAAACGAAAATACGGACCCAGCCTGGAGAATGTGATCGCATTTGGCGACGACGTCACACGCAAGCTTTCGGAAATCGAAAACAAGGACGAGATTCTCCGCGAATTGCGTTCCGATCTTGCGAAAGCGGCGGATGAATATCTGCAGGCCGCGCGTGCGCTTTCGAAAAAACGCCGCGAAGCTGCGAATCGACTAGAGAAGCTC
>JASHTD010000203.1 GCA_030040725.1 Candidatus Sulfotelmatobacter sp.
GCATAAGCGGTGAGCAATGGCGCCTGCCCCACGCCGTCGAGCTGCGTTTCGATTAACTGTCCGGCGCCGGCTTCTGCGAAAAGCATCATGCCGTAATAGAGTGGACGCGCAAGAAAACCGTGCTCCGGAGCGCCCGCGATGGGCGTATACCATCCGTAGCCGCCACCGTGAAAATTGATTCCTGATCCTCCTTGCGATGCGAGCTGATACATCAGGTCTGCTCCCCACAGCGCCGATGCGAACGTGTCGCTCACACCGGGCTTGCCCGCCGAGTAACAGGAGTTCGTCTCTGCCAAGCGGAAAGGCAAGCCAGTTTCCCGCGCCGTCTCTTTCATTCCGTCGAACTCTTCCTGCAGTTGCGGATTCGGTCGCAATAATCGGTCAATCGTCATGGAAGGATCGGTGGGCGGACCTTCGGCATAGTAGTGCTGCGAGAGAAACTTCACTTCATTCTTGAATTTCTGCGCGAATGGAACCAGCCACGAAGTGTTGAAGGCCGTGTCCGGTCCGGCAAACGGCGCAGTCGGAACACGGACGCGAATGGCGTCATAGAAGCGCTGCCATTCTGCCGCAAACTGAGGAAACTCGTAATCTGACCTGCGAATTCCGTTGCGGTAGAACAAATCAGGCTCATTGCAGAGCTGAAACGCAATCAGCTTTGGCCCGGCCACGTCCATCACGTAGGCCGCCTCGGCGGCTGCATCTTCCACGGTTCCGGTTCCCATGTTGAGGCCATAAATCAGCTTCCAGCCAGAAGCATCGACAAAATCGCGCAGATTGCGAATTGCCTGCGGAGTGATATTGACCGAAGGCGGCGCCCTGTGCCCGGCGTCGGGGCCAACGATAAGCTTGGCGGCACTCGATGCTTCGCTCTCTGCATGCGGCCTCCAGTAACAGTATTCGCTCGTGTTGCCGCCGATACGCAACACTCCGGAATTTCCCAGCCGTTTTACGAATGCGATCAAGCTGCCATTTTCACCGGAAAAGAAATTCGGATTTTCCAGCTGTGCCGATTCGTAACTGAGGCCGGTGAAGTCGGGTCCAATTCTGTTGCCGAGCCGGTCAGGTCGCAGGGTGAGGCGAAAAGGCGCTGGCTTTTCGTCGGCAAGAGTGAGCGGCAAGTGAAGCGCACCGCAAGCAGCTACAGAGAGACGAAGGAAGTTTCGACGGTCGATCGTCATCATTGGTTTACTCCGCTCGCCAGAAATCCTCCATCTACCACGATGGCCTGTCCCGTGACGAAAGAAGCAGCATCGGAGGCAAGATAAACTACCGCTCCGATCAGATGTTCCATCTCCCCAAAACGGCTCATTGGAGTGCGCCTCAGCAATTCCTTGCCACGGGGCGTATTGTCGAGAAGATCGGCGTTCAGGGCTGTCCGGAAAATCCCGGGGACGATCGCGTTCACCGTGACACCGCTCTTCGCCCACTCCACCGCAAGACCACGAGTGAGAGACATGACTCCCGCTTTGCTCGCGCCGTACGCCGCTACCTCCATAAAGCCGAGCGAACTGCTAAGCGAGGCAATATTAATGATTCGGCCGCTTCCGCGCTCAAGCATGTGCTTTCCGAAAATCTGGCAGGCGCGCAAAGTGCCCGTCAGATTGGTTTCCACGATGTCAGACCATTCTTCCTCCGGCATTGCGAGCGTGGGCGTGCGCTTCGTAACTCCCGCGCAGTTCAAGAGGATGTCAATTTTCTTAAACGCACGCAACGATTCTTCAAGCAGATTCTCGAGAGAGCTGCGATAGCAAACATCCGAGCAGAGGCGCAGAGTGCGG
Organism: Candidatus Sulfotelmatobacter sp.; assembly: GCA_030040725.1. GTDB lineage: Bacteria > Acidobacteriota > Terriglobia > Terriglobales > Acidobacteriaceae > Sulfotelmatobacter. Next base: position 1,782 of record JASHTD010000203.1, read on the forward strand.
CGGCCAACGCCTTCGATCTCGGCCGCTGTTTCGTCTACATTTTCCTTGCGTCTCGAAGAGGCGACGACATCGGCGCTGGCCCGGGCGAGACCGAGGGTGAGAGTCCTTCCGATTCCCGAGGTTCCGCCGATCACGACGGCGCTTTTGTTGGCCAGACTGAAAATGTCGTTCATGGTCGACCATCACGCTGCGAATTCTACTTTCCTTAATCCCGGTGCAAGGGCATACAGAGCTATAAGGGCCAGCGGATACGCACATGCCGCCGCAGCGAAAAGGCTCGCGTAGCTATGCGTTAATTGCAGAACGTGACCTGCGAAAAAGGCAAACAGCGCGCCGCCAACTGCACCGATCATGCCGCCGATTCCCACAATGGACGCTACCACGCTTTGTGGAAACATATCGGAGGTGGTGGTGAACAGATTCGCGGACCAGCCCTGATGTGCTCCCGTTGCCAGACTGATGAGTGCAATGGCCAGCCAGATTGAGTTCACGTTGCCCGCCGCGTAAATCGGCAAAACCAAAATTGCGCAGAGCAACATTGCCGACAGCCGCGAATTTGCTGGGGAGAATCCGAACCGGCGGAACAGCGCCGGCAACCAGCCTCCGCCGATGCTGCCAAGGGCGGAGACGTTGTAAACAATGATGAGCGGCAGACCGAGATGCGACAGATCGAGATCGAACCTGGCGCTAAAATACGACGGCAGCCAGAACATGTAGAAATACCAGATGGGATCGGTCAAAAACTTCGCAACCGTGTAGGCCCAGGTTTGACGCATGCACAGAAGTTTCCGCCACGATATCGAAGGTGTTTCGGCGCTCGCTATCGCTCTCGCGTAGCCTTCTTTCCCTTCGCGATCGAAACGCAAGGCAGGCCTGCGATAGCGTGAGAACCACCACAGAATCCAGAGCGCGCTGAAAAGGCCGGTGCTCAGAAAAGCCGCGTGCCAGCCATATCTCAAGGTGATCCAGGGTACGATCAGCGGAGCCAGAATCGCCCCAATGTTTGCGCCCGAATTGAAGATTCCTGTGGCTAACGAACGCTCGCCTTCCGGAAACCATTCCGCGACTGTCTTGATGGCGGCAGGGAAGTTGCCGGACTCCCTAAGGCCCAGAAAAAATCGCGCCAATCCGAATTCCAACGCTGTGCTGGCGAGAGCATGACTCATGGCGGAGAGGCTCCATTCCGCCATAATCAGCATGTAGCCGATGCGCGTGCCGAGCTTGTCGATCAGCCGCCCTGCTCCCAGCAGTCCGATCGCATAGGCGATCTGAAACGCGTCGACCACGTATCCGTAATTCACTTCGGTCAGACCGATGCTGTGCTCGAGCGTGGGCTTGAGGATGGCGATCACCTGCCGATCCATGTAATTGATCGAGGTCGCGAAAAACAGCATGGCGCAGACGGTCCAGCGCATTCGCGGCCTGTCTTCGAGCAAAGGCGCGCTGTTTTGCGCTTGGGTTGTCAGCGCTGCCGTTTTCTCCATTCATGCCTTCACAATCGGTATGCCTTCTTGACGAGGTTGTAGGTCAGGTCGCGCGCGATTTCTAACGCTTCGTCTTCCTCCAGTCGATGCTCGGCCACTAACTTCGCAAGGAAACTGCAATCCACGCGGCGCGCCATGTCATGCCGGCCAGGAATCGA
>JASHTD010000204.1 GCA_030040725.1 Candidatus Sulfotelmatobacter sp.
CGGTTATTGAAGAAATGTCGGTAGAAGAGATGCACCAGCGGTTGGAGAAACTCGAAACCGGGCCCGAGGGCGGCCGGATGAAATCCGCCACGGGCGTGAACCCGGTTCCGCGCGGCTTCCACAAAATTACGCCATACATCGTCACCCCTGATGGCGACGCCATGCTCGACTTCGCGAAGAACGCTTTCGGAGCGGAAATCATCTTGCGTGCCGAAGGCGGAGGTGCCGGCGGCATCCACGGCGAGGTCCGCATCGGCGACTCCAGGGTGATGATGGGCGGAGGCCTTCCCGGCAAGCCGTTTGCGGCGAAGCCGCAGCTCACCGCGCTTCACATTTACGTCGAAGACACAGACGCAACCTACAAGAAAGCGTTGCAGGCCGGAGCGACCTCGCTCGGTGCGCCGCAGGATCACGAATATGGCGAGCGCGGAGCAAGCGTGAAAGATCCGTTCGGCAACTTCTGGTACATCGCCACGCACAAAGGCGAGAACTATATCCCGAAAGGCCTGCACAACGTGAATGTATATTTGCATCCGCTGCGGGCCGAACCGGTGATCAATTTCTTGAGGCGCGCGTTTGGGGCACAGGAGGTTGCGAAGCATGCTTCACCTGACGGAGTGGTTCACCATGCCGAGATTCGCGTGGGGGACTCGGTCGTAGAAATGGGCGAGGCGCACGGGCCGTATCAGCCGATGCCTTCGATGTTTTACGTCTACGTACCGGATTGCGATATGGTGTATCGCCACGCGCTGGCCGCGGGAGCGAAATCGCTGCATGAATTGACCGATCAGCCTTACGGCGACCGCAATGGGGCAGTCACCGATCCGTTCGGGAATATCTGGTATATCGCTACGCATGTGAAGGATGTGGCCGTGTAGGATCGCGGGCTGGCTCACAGTTCCCACCCAACGAAAGGCGTGTTGGGTGGGGGCACGCCCGCCGCTCTTGGCATCGCTGTTAACGAGACTTCGTTGAGTGGATGAAACGGAACGAGCAAGTCTTGCAATATGCAATTGCATGTCTCCCCGACGCTTCCATCACACCGCAATTGACCTTTTTTCGTCCCCGTCCTAGGATTCCACGCAATGGTTTCCTCCTCCCAGCTCATCGGGCAGACCATCTCTCATTACCGAATCGTCGAAAAGCTCGGCGGCGGAGGGATGGGCATCGTTTACAAAGCGGAGGATGTGAAGCTGGGCCGGTTTGTTGCTCTCAAGTTCCTTCCCGAGGATGTCGCCGGAAATCCGCAAGCACTTGCCCGTTTTCAACGCGAGGCCAAAGCGGCGTCAGCACTTAATCATCCCAACATCTGCACAATCCATGAAATCGATGAGCAAAACGGGCGAGCGTTTATCGTTATGGAGTTTCTGGATGGAATGACGCTGAAACATCGCATCGGAAATAAGCCGCTGGAAATTCAGACCGTCCTCTCGTTGGGAATTGAGATCGCAGACGCATTGGACGCGGCTCACTCCGCCGGCATCGTACACCGCGACATCAAACCCGGAAATATCTTCGTCACGAAACGCGAGTACCCCAAGATTCTGGATTTCGGGCTGGCCAAGCTTGCCTCTGAGCCCACTGCGCCGGAAGGAGCGTCGCAAGCAACCGCCGACCACCTGACCAGTCCTGGGACAGCCCTTGGAACCATCGCGTATATGTCGCCAGAACAGATCCGGGCCTGGGAACTCGACGCCAGAACGGATTTATTTTCTTTCGGCGCCGTACTTTACGAGATGGCGACCGGCCGGTTGCCATTCCGGGGTGAAACCTCAGGTGTGATTTTCAATGCGATTCTGGAGCGGCCGCCCGTCCCTTCGGTGCGCTTGAATCCTGACCTGCCCCCAGGCTTGGAGCGCATCATCGATAAATGTCTGGAGAAAGATCGAAACCTTCGTTACCAGCACGCGTCTGAGGTTCGCGCCGACTTGCAGCGCTTGAAACGCGATACAGACTCTTCCAAAGTGGCTGCGGTTACCGAGCCTCAAGTGCTGCGGGTCGCCGTATTGCCGTTCGAAAATCTCGGCGGGAATCCCGAAACAGAGTTCTTAAGCGACGGCATTACCGAGAGCATAATTTCAAGTCTCTCGCAGTCGACCGGCCTCCGCGTCATTTCGCGTGCCTCAGTTTTCCGCTACAAGGGGTCAAACATCGACTTGCCGGTAATCAGCCGGGAGTTAAATGTCAGCGCAGTCGTGCTGGGAAGAATGGTGCAGCGCAGCGAAGAGCTCCTGATTAGCGTGGAGCTGGTCGACCCTCGCGATAGCAGTGTCGTCTGGAGTACGCGACTTCGCCGCAAGATGGCGGAAATTCTGGCGCTCGAAGAGGAGATCGCTCAGGGTATCGCCGAAAACCTGCGCTCCAAACTGTGCGATTCGAAGAAGCGGCCCACCGAGAACCCTGAAGCTTTTCAGCTCTGCCTCAAGGGCAGGTATCACTGGAACAAAAGGACAGAAGACAGTCTCAGGAAGAGCCTCGAGTGCTTTAATCTGGCAGTCGAGAAGGACCCATCATGCGCTCTCGCCTATGCCGGAGTGGCCGACACCTATGGAATGCTTGTGTGGAACATGATGGTTTCGCCGCGTGATGGCCTTCCCAAAGCCAAAGCTGCGGCCAGCAAGGCGCTCGATATCGACGGTGAATTAGCTGAGGCTCATTCGTCGCTGGCATTCGTAAAGTTGTTTTACGAGTGGGATTGGCAAGGTGCTGAGCGGGAATTTCAGCGTGCCATCGAACTAAATCCAAACTATGCGATGACCTGGCAGTGGTATGCCATGGAGCTCGCTGCTTTGGGGCGCCATGAGGAAGCGCTTCGGGAAACCGACCGGGCCCTGCAACTTGATCCACTCTCGATGTCTATCAATACGACCACCGGTCTTTTGTTTTATCTGGTTCGCGAATATGAGCTTGCCCAGGAGCAAATACGAAAAACCCTCGACCTGGATGCTAGTTTTTTTCCCGCGCACTTCGTCCGCGGATGCATCCAGCAACAGCTTGACCATCGGGAGGAAGCAGTCAAAGAGCTTCAGGAAGCGGCCGAGTTGTCCCACCGGTTACCACTCTTCCTTGGTGCCTTGGGGCACGGCTATGCGATTTTTGGGGACAACGAAAAAGCCGGGGAAATTCTGCAGGAACTCCTGGCCATGCGCCAGAACAAATATGGTTCTTCGTTTTGCATCGCCGAGATCTACCTCGGTTTAGGCGAAGTCGACCGGGCACTGGACTGGCTGGAGAAAGCTTGTGACGAACGAGCTACCTGGATGATCTTTCTGAAAGTGCACCCTATCTTTGAGCGGCTCCACGCACAACCAAGGTTCATCGAGATTTTGAGGCGCATGGGTTTGCAATCTGCACCTCAAGTCAAATCTGCATGACGCCCCTTCCGCGTCATTGCGGCACGAATTGGAAATCGCGAATTATGACCGATTGATCATGAGAAGGTGTCGTCTCGAAGCACCACAGATTGATGCCGACCGGAGAAGGCTGCTGAGGAATGTTCCGCGTGTTGGAACTGTAGGTCGCAGTTTTGATGACTTCGGCCATGGTTCCGATCGGCTGAATCCCCTTCATGATGGTGAAAGTGATTTTCTCCGAACTCCACTCCAGTCTAGCCGTGGTCAAGTCTTTGCCCTCAACGAAGAAGTTATCTTCCCAACTGGGTACACCTCCCTGACGCCGGTTACCGGTTGAGGGATAAACCGTGAAATCGGCGTTGCACCCGCCGCAGGTCCTGTCCCACTGCGAGAATTCAATATCAATTTCGTTTTCGCCGTCTACGCCGATATCGTGGGCCGGCCCGTAAGTGAACAATCCGAGGACCGTCGATTTGTCCATGTCGTAGATGTTGCCTTCAACTATCCACTGGTAAGTTCCGAATCCCATATCGTCTGAGGTGAACATCTCGGACGCGGTCCATTCGCCATTGCGTTGGACAATTGTGAATCGCAGGAATCCGTCGTCATCGACATGGATGTTTGTTGGATCGCCGGGAGCAACGCCGGCCATGCCGCCCGTGGTGACGTTCCAATCGTGGCCTTTCCAGTGGATGGTCCGGGCCTGGGCAGAGCTGAGAAGAAAAAGGATGGCTGAGCAGGCGGCGCTCCTAAGCAGAAATGTTCTTCCCATCGGCCCTCCTTGAGTTCCTCAGGAACAAGGGACGCATCCTGATTTTATGGCAGAAGACGGCGAAGGGCTGAGATTTCTTGGCCTATCCAATGAGAGCCAACTTTCTGTCCCAGGCCGTGCCCAACCAACTGGAAGAATTTGAAATCAGGGGAGGATCTCCAATCGCCACGATGATCATGGCGCGTCCACTGCGGTGAGGGGAGCGTTCTCTACGCGGACTTATAATCTTTGCGATGGAGAATGTTCCCTCATCCTCCGGCGTAGTTCGCCTCGACCGGCAAAATCCGTACTTGCGTCTGCTGTGCGTCAACATTTTCGTCCGCGATCAGGATCGGAGTCTGCGTTTTTACGTCGATCAGCTTGGATTCGGACTGGTGGTCGACGAAAATTATGAATCCGCAGGCCGCTGGCTGGCGGTTGCGCCTCCTGATGGCAACACAGTTCTTGCGCTCATCACTCCAAAACGCAAATCGGAGGACTACAAACTGATTGGCCGTTCCAAGCACGCCGTCCTCGTCACCGAAGACGTGGTTGCGAAGTTCGAAGAGTGGAGCAAGCGCGGTGTTCGTTTTCATCATCCCCCGCAAACCACGCTCTGGGGAGGTATTTTCACGCGGTTCGATGATCTGGACGGAAACTCATTTACGCTCGTCGGCCGTGATGACTTCGTTCGCGAAATCGAAGCCGAACGCCGCGCCGCAGCGGAAAAACTCGAAGCCGAACGGCGCGCTGCCCAGGAACTGGATATCGCCAAGCGGGTGCAAGCGCGGCTGTTCCCACAAAACCTGCCCCCGATGAAGACTCTTGATTACGCGGGCGTGTGCGTGCAGGCGCGCGAGGTGGGCGGCGATTATTATGATTTCCTCAATCTCGGCCAGTCGCGGTTCGGGCTGGTGATTGGCGATACTTCGGGCAAGGGCATTGGCGCTGCGCTGCTGATGGCCAATCTGCAAGCAAACCTTCGCAGCCAGAGTGCGATCGCTATGGAGCACCCGCAAAGGTTCCTGCAATCGGTGAATCAGGTTTTCAGCGAGAACACGACTGACAGCGCCTATGCCACCTTGTTTTTCGGCGAATACGACGATCGCTCGCGGCGCTTGCGCTACGCCAACTGCGGGCATTATTCGCCTGTACTCTTGCGTCGAGATGACGCCGTGGAGCGGTTGAATTCGACAGGAACTGTCCTGGGATTGTTTTGCGAGTGGGACTGCGCTCTTGAGGAATGCGCCTTGGCGGCCGGAGATATTTTGGCCCTGTATACCGACGGGATTACAGAAGCGTTCAACTCGGACGGCGAAGAATTCGGCGAGCAGCGACTGATCGAAGCCTTAAGGCGAAATCGCGGGCAGACGGCACAGGCGATGCTGGCGGCAATTCTGGGAGAAGTGCAGGCATTCAGCGACAACAAGCAGGGCGACGATATCACGTTGATTGTCGCGAAATGCCGTAGCTGAGATCGCCGGAGTTTGACCCTCCACAGCGGCTTCTTTAGACTGAAATATCCGGTGCACCCACAAGACTAAACCTATGGCAGATAGTATTCATGTGAAGCTCCCTGATGGGAGCGTGAAGGATGTTCCGAAGGGAACGACGGCGATGGAGGTTGCCAAGTCGATCAGCCCGCGTCTGGCCGACGCGGCTCTCGTCGCCAAGGCGCGGCCCCTCGCGCCGTCCGAACAAAGTCCCAACGGTGATCTCATCGACCTTGCTAGGCCGCTGGAAAAAGATACTGATCTGCGCCTGCTGACCGAGAAAGATCCTGAAGCGCTGGAAGTGTACCGGCATTCGTCGGCGCATTTGCTCGCGGCGGCCGTGCTTGAACTTTTTCCAGAAACCAAGCTCGGCCACGGTCCGGCCACCGAGGGCGGATTTTTCTACGACTTTTATCGCCCGACTCCGTTTACGCCCGAAGACCTGGAAAAAATCGAGAAGAAGATGCAGGAGCTCGTGCAGCAGAATATTCCTTATGCTCGCGAATTTCTGCCTCGCGACCAGGGGCTGGCGGAGTTCAAAAAAGAAGGCGACTTCATGAAGTGCCATTTCATCGAGCAATTCACCCAGCCCGATGAAAAAATTTCACTCTACCGCACTGGGAAGTTCGTTGATTTCTGCCGCGGCCCGCACATTCCATCAACTGGCAAAATCAAGGCGTTCAAGTTGTTCAACATCGCCGGAGCATACTGGCTGGGAGACGAGAAAAATCCGCAGCTGCAGCGGATTTATGGGACTTCGTTTTTTTCGAAAAAAGATCTCGATGCCCATTTGCAGCAAGTGGAAGAGGCGAAGAAGCGCGACCATCGCGTGCTTGGCCAGCAGCTTGATTTGTTTTCGATTCAGGAGCTGGCCGGGCCGGGCTTGATTTTCTGGCATCCCAAGGGCGGCATCGTCCGCAAAGAGATGGAAGATTGGATGCGCGAGCAATATCTCAAGCGCGGATATTCGCTCGTTTACACGCCCCACGTCATGCGGCGGCAGTTATGGCAGACCTCGGGGCATGAGGGCTACTACTCGCAGAACATGTTCGATGCGATGGAGCTCGACGACGCCGAGTATCGGTTGAAACCGATGAATTGCCCCGGCCACATTCTGATCTACCGCGACTCGCTGAAATCCTATCGCGACCTGCCGGTGCGTCTGGGCGAGTTAGGAACGGTTTATCGGTATGAGCGTTCTGGGGTGATGCACGGCCTGTTGCGAGTTCGAGGTTTTACTCAAGACGACGCGCACATTTTCTGTACGCCCGAACAGATCGAAGACGAGATTGCAGCGTGTCTGGATTTTGCCTTCGACACCCTGAAAGATTTTGGATTCGACAAGTTCCAGACCGAGCTTTCCACCTGGAATCCAGACGACCGCAAAAACTTCGTCGGCAGCGAAGAGCAGTGGAATCAAGCCCAACAGTCACTCGAAAAAGTGCTGAAGGCGCACGATGTCGAGTACAAAACGATTCCCGGCGAGGCGGCGTTCTATGGCCCGAAGATCGATATCAAGCTGGTCGACGCGATCGGGCGATTGTGGCAGCTCTCGACTGTGCAGTTCGACTTCAATCTGCCCCAGCGCTTCGGATTGGAATACGTTGCCGAAGATGGCTCGCGCAAGCAGCCGGTCATGGTGCATCGGGCGTTGTACGGCTCGATCGAGCGCTTCTTCGGTGTGCTGATCGAGCATTATGCGGGCGCGTTTCCAGTGTGGCTCTCACCGGTGCAGGCGGTGATGATCCCGATTGCCGAACGGCACGTGGAGTACGCGAACAAGGTTGCGGATCAACTAAGAGCCGTCGGCGTGCGTGTGGAGGTTGACGCGCGCAATGAGAAGATGAATGCGAAAATTCGCGAGCATGCGTTGCAGAAGGTGCCGTTCTTATTAGTCGTCGGCGATAAAGAGGCTGAGGCAGGCAAGGTGAACGTGCGCACGCGCGGAAAAGAGAAGACCGAGGATATGGCGGCGGCGGAGTTTGTGGAGAAGATTCGGAAGTTGATTTCGGAGAAGGTTTCGAGCCTGTAAAGACCCACGTAGGGACAGCCGCCCTCGGCTGTCCGGTCGAGCGAAGGAAGCACTGGCTTGGAGTGCCGACAAAGTGCAAGAAAGCGCTGGACGATGAAGTCGCTAGCTGGATGTTTTGCCTCCTTGCTATTTTGCCTGCCGCAATTGCAAGCGCAGGGCTACTCTGTACAAGCGGTCGATGCCCACAGCGACAAGCCGATCAAAGGAATATCAATCGTGCTGCGATATGCCTGTGCGTTTAGCGGGGCCGGGCCGAAGGCAAAGGAACACTGCAAGTTCATTCGCCGGAGCACGGACAGGCAGGGCGTGGCGCACTTTCCGGAAGCTGGGTCCCTTCACGATATCGATGACATCTTCCCAATGTCTGCTTCGTATCGGGAAATCTGTTGCGACATTTCCAATCCTGTCGTGCCCGGGAATGGGAAGATAACCTTTCAGCGCCGTTCCTTGCGAGAAAAGCTTTCGTGGATTTTCGTCGGTGACTGACAGGTCTGTCGAAGTGATGGCGCCGCCGGACAGCCGAGGGCGGCTGTCCCCACATGAGCCTTGCGCTACCATGTTTCCGTGCATTCCCTACGGCAACGCCTGCTCGATCACATCCGCCGGGATGAACTCTTGTCCCCCGGCGAGCGTGTCGGCGTCGCCGTCTCTGGCGGAAGCGATTCGGTAGCTCTGTTGCGTTTGCTGCTAGAGCTGCGCGCCGAACTCGGCATCGTCCTTTCTATTGTTCATTTCAATCACATGCTGCGCGGGGCGGACTCGGACGCGGATCAGGAGTTTGTCGCTGCTCTGGCGCGCGAGCATAGGCTGGAATTCTATTGTGATAGCGGAAATGCGGCCGAGCTAGCGGCGGAAGAACATTCGGGGATAGAGGCTGCCGCGCGGGAGTTGCGGTATGAATTTTTTCATCGACTATTGGGAGCGTACGAAGATGAATCCCCACTTCTCCCGAAAGATGGGAGAAATGGGGCACACGTTTCGGCACCCGAGGGCGAACCTCAAGGGCTAAAGCCCCAATTCAGTGCGACGCCTAACGGCACGGCTGAAGCCGTGCCCTTTCAAAACCTGCCGTCTCAAAACCTGGACAAGATTGCCACGGGGCATACCGCTGACGATCAAGCCGAAACTGTACTGATGCGAGTGATTCGCGGCACGGGATCTCGAGGGCTGGGAGGAGTTCATCCGCGCGTCGTAGTTGAGGACGAGGAGGGTGAAGCCCACGGCGAGATCGTTCGTCCGCTGCTTGGAACCAGGCGGCGTGAACTGCAACAATATCTCATCGATCTCAAACAACCGTGGCGGGAGGACGCGACCAACACCGATTCCAAATTTACCCGCAACCGTGTACGTAAGCTTCTACTTCCGCTGATCGAGCGGGAGTTTAATCCATCCATTGTCGAGAATCTTTCGGAGCTGGCCGAAATCGCCCGCGACGAAGAAGACTACTGGGAGAATGAAATTTCCGGCTGGCTGGGAACCGTCGTGCAATGGTCGCTGCCGGCGTGGGCGCGGGGGCTGCCGGGGTACGGAGATTCGCCAGCACTGGTACAGATTGCGCCCTCCATTATCAGCCCGCCCAATTCTGAAGCCTACGATTCGGAACTGGACGAACGAATCGAGCATGCAGGCCATGCCATTGCCGACGCATCTCTGAGCCGGCCGTGGCTGCTGAGCGAATCAATGGCGGTACAGAGAAGGGTCATCAAGGCGATCGGCGAGCAGGCAGGAATTCCGCTGGAGTTCAAGCACGTGGAAGAGATTCTGCGGTTCGCTGCGGACGATGGTCCGGTGGGCAAAGAGTTGTCTCTTCCCGGTGGATGGAAAATCGTATGCGAGCCAGAGGCTATGGTTTTCCTTACACCCGATTTGCGCCGGCAGGAGCCTTTCGGCGATTACGAGTATGCGCTGGATGTGCCGGGACGAGTCTCCGTGCTTGAACTCGGCGTAGTAATCGAAGCGTTGCGCATCTCTCCTGATTCATGCAACG
>JASHTD010000205.1 GCA_030040725.1 Candidatus Sulfotelmatobacter sp.
AAGACCGAAAATGCGTGCCATCTCCTGCTCATAAACAAAATCCGGATCACCGAATTTCTTGAACCAGGCAAAATCGTCGAAGGTTGAATGGTAAACGCCGTAAGGTCCAGTAGAACCGATGTCCGTTGCCGGAATGGCCAGATGCTGCAGGAAAGCGCTGTAATCGGAGCCGCTGCCTAAATCCCCGACCCGCACATCATCTTCCAATGCAGCTGCCGGCATTCGCCGCGAATCAGCTTCATTCGGCGCCTGGGAAGAGCCGGCAGAGGGATGATCGGTCTTTTGCCAGGCCTCGTAAACCGTTCCGCCCTTTGGACTCGGCACCGCCATAGCGATATCGCGCAAAAACTGTTTCAAACTCGGCACTGCCGACGCGCCAAACTTCGATCCGGAAACGGCCACGTCCATATTGAAATAAGCGGGGGACTTCGCCAGTCCTGCTTCATTCTGCTCCGCCCACTCGGTCGAGCCCATCAATCCTTCTTCTTCTCCGTCCCAACTGGCGAAGATCACGGTGCGCTTCGGCTTCCAACCTGACTTCAACAACTCGCCAATACCGTGAACGGTCTCGAGCATGGCTGCAGTTCCGCTGTTCGGGTCCACCGCTCCATAAACCCACGCATCACGATGATTCCCAGCCACTACCCACTCGTCCGGCAAGTCATTGCCTCGAACCCGGCCTATCACATCCCAGAGACTGCGAAGCTCATAGTCCTGCTTGAGGTGCATTTTCACCCGCACCGGACCGGGACCTACGTGATAGGTGAAGGGCAACGAGCCTTGCCACTCGCGCGGCGAATCGGGCCCGCCAAGATTTTGCAGAATGGGCCATGCGTCATGGTAAGAAAGCGGCGTCACAGGAATCTTTGGCATCTGGGCGGATTGCCCAGGGGGAACGCGCTTGCTCTCAGGCAGCGTAGGCAGCGAGGCAAACCCCGGTGTAGTTGGATCGCCGGGAAATTCAAACATATATCCCACCGATCCGCGCTGCACCCCGGTATCCGGACGCCAAGGGCCAAGCGGATATTTATCTCCGCGCCTCCAGCCATCGTCGAAAGGATCGGAATAGATGATCACCCCGGCCGCGCCGCGCTGCTGCGCGATGAACACTTTGACGCCACGAAAATTCTGCCCATAGCGCACCAGCACGATCTTGCCCCGCACGTCGATGTTCATCTTTGCCAGAATGTCGAAATCGTCAGGCGTGCCGTAGTTGGCATAAACCACGTCGGCTTCAACATCTCCCGACGGCGACATGCTATTGAAGGGCATCACAACACGAGGATCGTCGTCGTAAGGATCGCCATCGACATGCTCTCGCGTGGGACCGTGCATCTCTACTCCCGCCGGCGCAGTGATATCGACGCTGATCTCCTGTGGATAATTGAACCAGGCTTTGTATTCGACGATTTCGGTTTCGAGCCCGGCGTCGCGGAATTTCTGCGCGACATAATCTGCAGTGGCTTTGTCTTCCGGCGTCCCAGCCATGTGTGGGGCTTTGGTCAGAGTGCGCAGGTGCTCTTCCGCAAGCTTGGGATCGGGAACGGCGAGAAAACGGGACTCGGTTACGCTCTCGGCGGAGGAATCACGAAAGCCGAAGATGGCTTGCGCACTAGAGGAAGCTCCCAGGGCGCAACCGCTGCCTCCCCCTGTCGAGAACAAGCAAAACAGAAGCACCGCAAAAAGCATTACAGGTTGAAAGGATCGCATGCGATGTCAGAACGAGAATACTTAAGGTAGCACAGCGGCAAGTGTTCCCGGTCAGCGGTTGAAGCTGCCTTTACCTTACTTGTCCTGTCCCGACAATCTCATACTTCGATGAGGTAAGTTCGGCGAGCGCGAAAGGCCCACGGCAATGAAGTTTCTGGGTGCTGATGCCCATTTCCGCGCCGAAGCCGAATTCGGCCCCGTCGGTAAAACGTGTAGAAGCATTCCAATAAACCGCGGCTGAATCAACTCCACGCAGAAACAGATGAGCGTTCGCCTCACTTCGGGTGACGATGGAATCGGAGTGCCGGGTCGAGTAGCGATTAATATGCGCGATGGCATCCTGTACATTCACCACTATCCGCACCGCCATACAAAGGCGCAGATATTCTTCGCCCCAATCCTGCTCGGAAGCGGGTGCGATGTGGGCGTTATTTGCCAAGCGGCGGGATCTATCGTCTCCGCGAACTTCCACTCCGGCATCAATCAGTTTCTTTACGATTCGCGGAACGTATTCCGCGGCGATTTTTTCGTGCACCAGCAATTTCTCGGCAGCGTTGCATACCGACGGACGCTGTGTTTTAGCATTGATCACGATGCGATCGGCCATTTCGAAGTCGGCCGATTCGTCGACAAAAATGTGGCAATTCCCCGCTCCAGTCTCGATCACGGGCACCGACGCATTTTCGGTAACGAATGCAATGAGTCCCGCGCCGCCCCGAGGAATGATCACATCTACTAGGCCGCGAGCTTTGATCAGCTCGTGCACAGAATCGCGTGTGCTCGAATCAAGCAGTTCGATCGCCCCCTCCGGGATTCCGGGAACGGCGCAAAGAATGTTGACCAGTTCCCGGTTGCTGCACGTCGCTTCTTTGCCGCCGCGCAGGACAATCGCGTTCCCCGTCTTCAGCGCGAGCACCGCGGTATCAACAGTCACATTCGGCCGCGACTCATAAATAATTCCCACCACTCCCAAGGGCACGCGCACTTTGCGAATTCTTAAGCCATTCGGCCGCGTCCATTCTGCCAATGTCTCTCCGATCGGATCGGGTAAAGCCGCGACATCGCGCACGCCTTGCGCCATCTCCTTGATTCGAGTTGGCGTAAGCAACAAGCGATCGCGCATTGCACCCTCGAGACCTGCGGTCTCTATGTCCTCGCGATTCGCTTCGAGTATGGATTCGGCGCGACGTTCGATCGCATGGGCGATCGCCAGCAGAAGCGCGTTCTTTTCTGAGGTGGACAGCATTGCAAGCTTCGAAGCGGCTTCGCGTGCCCGCAGAAGCCTGTCTCGCGTGCTCACCTGATTTGTGACGGTGATCGCCATCACCTGCTTCCATTCTGCGGCGGAAAGTAGGTTCCGATTTTGCCCTGCATTGCCAACTCAATCCCCTGCGGATGCCGTCCGTTCACGATAGCCACATGCACTCCCGCTTCGCTTGCGAGTTTGGCGGCACGCAATTTTGAAATCATCCCCCCCCGCCCGAGCGAGCTTTTGCCATTGCATTGCGCTTCCAACGCCGGAGTTAACTTTCGCACAATGCGGACTAATTTCGGCTTCTTTCGCGAGCCCTTGCTTCCGTTCGGCATGTAGAAACCGTCGACATCGGTAAGCAGCAGCAGCCAGTCCGCTTTCACCGCAGTTGCCAGCAGCGAACTGAGTTCGTCGTTATCACCGAACGCGCCCACCAACTCGCGCACCGAGACGCTGTCATTTTCATTCACGATGGGAACGACGCCCATGTTCAAGAGTTCGGCGAGCGCGTTTTGCAGGTTGCGGTAGCGAATGGGCGAGGTAAAGTCGTCGCTCGAAAGCAGCAATTGCGCAACTATTTTCTTGCCGAAAAAAAGCCGCTCGTAGGTGTGCATCAGCTTGCTTTGCCCAACCGCGGCGCAGGCCTGCATGCAGGGAACATCGTTGGGGCGCTTCCCGAGCCCAAGTCCGGACATTCCGGCGGCAATCGCCCCGGAGGTCACAATCAAATATTCGTTCTTGCCCAGATCGAACTGATCGACAATGCCACGAAGCAGGTTGGCATCAATCTGCCCGCCCGGCGCAATCAGGCTTGTTCCGACTTTAATGACAACTCTCATGCGAGCAACCTTAACAGCTCTTTGAAATGGTAACGCAGTCAACGCCGGAGGAGTCTTTCGCGGCCTTCCGCCGCATGTATTTCACGATTCGCCCGGACTGGGTAGGAAACCGGGCAGGGGACAATGTCATTATCCTGCAATTAAAATAGGCTTCTGGCAAGATGAAAAAACTTGCCACTTTTTGAACCATTTTTTGAACTATGCCAGCGTCCAATGCAACTGTCCGCTTTTCCAATCGCGTGGAGAACTACGTTCGCTACCGGCCAGGCTATCCGCCTGAGGTGTTACGAACCCTAAAAACCGAGTGCGGCATGTCGGCTCGCCATGCGATTGCTGACATCGCCTCCGGGACCGGCATCTGGACGCGAATGCTGCTGGAGAACGGAAATCCGGTCCACGGGGTTGAGCCGAACGCCGAGATGCGGGTGGCCGGCGAACGGCTTTTGGCAGGATTTTCGAACTTCTCGAGCGTTGCCGGAACCGCCGAGGCAACGACCCTGCCGGATCACAGCGTCGATTTCGTGACCGCAGCGCAAGCCGCGCATTGGTTTGATCGCACTCGAGCGCGGCAGGAATTTGTACGAATTTTGAAACCGGCAGGCTGGCTGGTGCTGATGTGGAACGAGCGGGTGACCGATTCGACCGCGTTTCTGCGCGATTATGAGCAATTGCTGCTCAAATATGGAACGGATTATCAGGAGATTCGCCACGAACGCACGACCGACGAGATTAACCAGTTCTTCGATCCCGCTCCGTTTGAAGAACGAATTTACGACATGCGGCAGGAGTTCGATTACGCGGGCATAGAAGGACGCCTGCTTTCGTCTTCTTATGCGCCCGGCCCGAACGATCCGCAGCATGTACCGATGCTGCGTGAGTTGCGCCGCATCTTTGACGCCCACGCCCTAGACGGTCGCGCAACTTTTGAGTACAAGACACGAGTATTTTTTGGCCGATTAAGCTAACGCTATTAGCCGTCTGAGCGAGTGCAATTTTTTCTCTCCGAGGTCGAACATTGCCCAAAGAAAAATCTTTTCACATGACGCCTGACGAGTTCCGCCGCTACGGCCACACCGTAGTCGACTGGATCGCCGATTACCAAACCCGCATCGAATCGTTCCCCGTACTCTCGAAAGCGAAGCCCGGAGAGATTCGCACATTGCTGCCGTCGAATCCTCCCGCGCAGGGTGAAGCATTTGCTGCCATGATGAAAGATATCGAAAAAATTATTCTT
>JASHTD010000206.1 GCA_030040725.1 Candidatus Sulfotelmatobacter sp.
GCGGCCGCTGAGCGGCGTGGATGTTGAAAAGCTGATGGTGGCGCGAATGAAATATTTTGCCGGAACAAAATATTTCGACGCGAAGGCCGCAGGTTCGGTCCCGATGGCCATGGTGGCGCCACCGGAAAAGGTCAGCTGAAGCCGAGCGGACGCAGAGCCCTACCTCCCGGATTTCGACCTCTTTCGATTCTCGACTCAAATGCCTACTGGTATCTACTCGCCGCCGATGCGAAAGCGGAATCCGGCGCGAAAATTCACCGGCAACGCAGGATATCCGACCACTTCGTTGTAATGGCGATCGAGTGCGTTGTAAACGTTCGCGTAGGCAGTGACACGCGAGTTGATGGCGTACCATCCGCCGAGATCGGCGCGAGCGTAGCCCGCGGCATGGTTGACGAGATCGTCGACAAAATCGGAATCGGGCCGGCGGCCGACGAAACTGCCGCCGAGGTTTGCCGCCCATTTCTTGCCTAGATAACTAACCAGCGTCGTCCCCGATTGTTTAGGACGGCGCAGCATGGGATTTCCGGTTTCATACAAAGGGGTTCCGCAAGCGTCTTCAGCGCAGTACGGAGATTGCAGATATTCGGTTGAGGTGTAAGTGTAAGCTGCGGTCAGCACCAATCTCGGTCTGATTCTTCCCTGAAGTTCAACCTCGGCGCCTTGAGCGAAGGATTTCTGCACGTTGAAAAATTGGCCGAGCGTTCCCGGCGGATTGCCCTGATACGTAACAGTGTTCGTTCCATATTCGATCTGGTCGTGAAAAAGATTATTGAAGTAAGTCGCGTTCAGTACCCAGCGGCTTGCCAGAAAATTCTGCTGAAAACCAGCCTCGAAGGCGCGAGTACGCTCCGGCAAGAGACCCGGATGCGGCAGGTAATAGGGAAGTCCGGCAAAGGTCTCGGTGAAATCCGGATTCATATACGCCGTGGCGTAAGAAAAGTGCAGGCGGGTTTCAGAGAAAGTCTCGTTTCCGTGGCGCGCGAGCAGAGTGAGAGCGATGCGCGGCACGCCAATGTCGCCAAACTCGCTGCTGTGAACGAAGCGCCCTCCGGCTACCGCGGATAACCTTCCCCAAATGAGCTGCTGTTGCAGGTATGCATCCTGGTTGAGGCGCTGGCCGTGCGTGGGCGGCGGAAAGGCCGGGTAACCGAAATATGCGCTTTCATTTTCGATGCGGTAGCCGAAGGTCGAGTGCGTCCAGCTTCGCTCCTGGTAATCGCCCTGATATTCGCCGGCGACGTGATTGATGTCGTACTTATAGACCGAGGCGAAGTTGTAAGTGTTTCCCTCGGGGCTGTTGTCGAAATAGCGGTAAACATAATCGGACGCGGTGAAGCGGTGTTGCCAGCCCGAAGGCCCGGCGATGGTAAGTTCGGTGCTGCCGAGCAAAGTATTGGTTTGCGCGTTGCCGACTGACAGCGGGGGAACAAGCTCGACGCCGTTAAAGTCCCACGCGCCGGGAAGTCCAGTGTGGCTGTTGGAGTGGCGAAGGCGCACACGCAAGGAAGTTTTTGAGTTGAGCGCGGCTCCGACGTTTGCTCCGGCGAGTGAATCGGAAAAAGCATCGTTGATGCCTGAGCCGTTGGAGTTGAACTGGTCGCCAAAAAAGTTGTAGTCGTAGCGGCCTCGAGCACCGGAGAGCGAAGCGTAGCCGTTGGCGGTCGAGAAATTACCGCCGTCGGATCCTAAGCGAAGTTCGGGCGTGGGAGTGCTTCCGGTGCGCGTCCAGACCTGCACCACGCTGGTCATCGCGTCGGAGCCATAGAGCGTGCTCTGCGCGCCGCGCAGAAACTCCAGACGATCGGCTTGACCAAGCGGAAGCGTGCCGAAGTCAAACGTAAGGCCGGGTTCGGTAATGTTGACGCCGTCGACGACGACTTTGTTGTAGGTGGATTCGCCGCCGCGCACGAAAAGAGAAGACAGCGCGCCATCTTGTCCATAGCTGTTGACGACGGCGCCAGTGAGAAAGCGCACTGCGTCGTCTGCGGCCACGGGCTGCATTAGTTCTAGCTGGCTGCTCGCGAGAGTGGAGATGCTAGCGCCGGTTTGCTCGGCGGGGGCGGGAGTTCGGGTTGCGGTGACGACAACGGTTTCTGAAGCAGCGGCGAGGTGCAGGTGGATGGTGAAGAAATTTGTGGTTGGGGGAAATGGCTCAGTTTGCGGAGCAAAGCCGGGAGCAAGGACCTGGATGCGGTAAGCGGAGGAGTTTCCCCGCGAGTTCAGGGTGGAAAAATGTGCGACTCCTTCGGCGGACGTGGTTACGATCTGGATCGGAGTGTTTTTTTCGCTGGAGAATAAAGAAACCTGGGCGCCGGCAACGGCGACGGATTGAGGGTCGAGAACTTTGACTTTGAGATCGGCAGCCGAGGCGGCCGCGAATGAGACCAGCAGCAAGAACAAAGCGCAAAGAGCGCGCATAACCATCCTCCTTTTCACGCGAAAGGGGTTGCGGTGGGCGGTTTACGCCGGTCTCCTGGCTTCGCGAGTGAGGATGGAATAATGGCCTTTGGCTATTAGCTTGTGAGCAGCCAAAGGCTGCACTTGCCATCCGAATTGGCAGCGAGCCTTCCCGGAATGTTTTCCAGTGGCCGGCTGCGATTTCCTCGCTTACAGTTGCGCGGCAGCGCGGGAGTTGCACCCGCTTCCCTGTCTTCGCCGAGCGGCAAAGACGCGCAAACCGAAGGACATTTCAAAGAGCGAAAACTGCTGTGTTGGAAATTTAATGGGGGAACGGGGTGGTGTCAACTGGGGAGGGCGGGAGGTTTTTCTGTACGGGTTCCGAGACGTCTGAGATCCCTCGGCCCGCCGGTGAAAGCGCGGGCCTTCGGGATGACGCAGAGCGGTGCGTGCTGCTGAGCGGGGGTTGCGGATTATTTGCAACGAACCAGTAAAATAGAGCCGTGAAGAAGTTCTGGGACAACGCGAATGGGAACGGCGCGGGCAGGCACGAGGCTGGCGGCCGCGAGGTTCATGCGGCGCTGAAGCCGGTTCCGGGGGAGCTTCAGATCGGCAGCGTCAAGATTGCTCCGGCGACGGTGCTGGCGCCGATGGCTGGCGTCACGGACACGGTGTTTCGGCGGTTCATCCGCAATCTTGGTGGATGCGGGTTGATCATGACGGAGTTCACCTCGGCCGATGGAGTTCTTCGTAAAAAAGATCAGAAAGCCAAGCGCTATCTGCATTTCTATGAAGACGAGCACCCGATTTCGGCGCAGCTTTTCGGCAGCAATCCGCAGGTGATGGCGGAAGCGGCAAGGATGGTCGAAGGCCTCGGATTTGACCTGGTGGATTTGAATCTCGGTTGCCCGGCGAAAAAAGTGGTGAAGTGCAATGGAGGGTCGGGCTTGCTGCGCGATCTGCCGGCGATTGGGAAAATTTTTGAAGCGGTGCGTGCGGCGGTGAAGATTCCGTTCACGGTGAAGTTTCGCGCGGGATGGAATGACGACGAAATTGTTTGCGTGCAACTGGCGCGAATGGCGGAAGCGTGCGGGCTGGCGGCGGTCGCCCTGCATGCGCGTACGCGCGAGCAGGGTTATAGCGGCAATGCACGATGGGAGTGGATTGCGGCGGTGAAAGATGCGGTGAAGATTCCGGTGATTGGAAATGGCGACATTCGCACGCCGGAGGATGCGTGCGCCATGGTTGGGCAGACGGGATGCGATGCGGTGATGATCGGGCGCACGGCGCCATCGAATCCGTGGATCTTCCGGCAGATTGAGCAGTATTGCGAGGCGATTCGTGGAGAGGCGGACGCCCTCGACCGCCCAAAGATCCCCCCGGACGAGGGCGTCCGGGGCTCCACAAGTCTGTACGATCAGCCGAGCGAAGCGGATCGATATCAGATGATTCGCACATATTTCGCGATGCTGATTGAAGAAGAGTTGCCGGATGCGATTGGAAAGATGAAGCAGTTTGCCTCGTGGTTTACGCATGGCGTGCCGGGCGGTGCGCATCTGCGCAAAGAAATCTACGAATCGAAGAGCGATGTGGAAGTGTTGCGGAGGGTGGAAGAATTTTTTGAGGCAAGGTTGTGCGGC